>JBCDGT010000858.1:0-1383 GCA_038750915.1 Bacteroidota bacterium | reverse complement strand
CCTGAATCACCTTTCCTTCCAGTGTTTGCAGGTCGTAGGAAAAATTAACGAGGTCTTTTTTACGGATAAAAACACTAAAAAGCTGGTTCGGAAATTTCTTATCAAGGTTCAGCCAAAAATTACCAGAACGGGAGTAGCGCGTACTTACCACGGTGCCAACCACCGTTACTTCCCGCCCTGTTTTCATTTGCCCCTGCGCCATTACGGTGTTGTAGTGGCCTTTGGGGAGGGAGTGAGCGGCAATCGGCTCCACGTTCCCTGCAGCCACCTCGGGTAGCCAGCTGGACTTATCGATACTGGACTCAAAGACTTCCTGGTTCGGAGCCAAGTTGAAAAAATCGAGGCCCGTCAATGACTCTACCTCATCTACCGTAACGGCGTAATGGGCCAATGGGTACTCGATTTTTTGGTTCGGCATGATGAAACCAATGGCCCGTCCCCGCGGTAGATCGAGTGCCACCTTAAAGTATTGCTCGGGAATAGTCACCTTATTGAAACTACGCTCGATCACCGGCAAACCTGGCTTCAATACGGGCCCGGTCACTACGTACAATTGGGTCCCAGGATGTTCATAAATATAGCCTCGTAAAGCCCGCTCCAGTTCCGCCCAGCCTTCGCGGTTGAATTCGGCCCGTTGCGGTGACATATTCGAATAGAAGTAAGACTCCGAAAGGGCTTTGGCCGACCACCGAAAATCAGCCGAGGGAGCCAGGTGACCGCGGTCGTAGCCGAAGCCGTCGTAGCGATACGTACTATCTGGCTGAAGGTATTTGAGAAAGTAATCCGCTTCCACTGCCGTGCCGGTACGCACCAGAGGATCTTCCCGGAAATCGTTGCTGCGAAACACCGCTCCATCGATGATTTCAGGGCGAATAATGTGGGCAACCCAGCGAGCTTGCTCGTGGCTTTCGTCGTAGCTCAGGTGCAAAGCGGAGTGTTCCACAACGGTACCGGCTGGCCGTCCGATGGCGCGCAAGTCTTCCGTCACCTGGGTAAGTTTCAAGGCTTCAATGTCCGCTTCCGTGGCTGCTAGTTGCTTACGTAGTTCCGCAGCCTGCAGCTCTTGTGCCGCCAAAAGATCTGCCGTAGTCTGGCCGTGAAGCAGCCCCCCAGAAAACAGTATCAAGAAGAAGAAAATCCGGTACATAGTAAAAGAAATGCGTACAACTAGTAAAACGAAGATAAGCGCACTTCGTGACGAAGGAGATTGTTGTATTTAGGTTAAAGTTTAGGCCAGCTCATTTTTCTGCTGAGTGCGTTTCAAAAAAGAACGTTCAATAATTAGGATAGCACTGATACTGCCTATGGATGCTTCTCTCTACACGTTGAATACTAATTATTCACTCCCACATTTTAATTCTTTTGGGCGCGACCGCAGGTGCT
>JBCDGT010000857.1:0-1437 GCA_038750915.1 Bacteroidota bacterium | reverse complement strand
TTATCGGTGAGTCGGGAAATCAATCCTCCGATTATTACAGAATCGGAGGTCTGATACTCATCGAGTACGTACAGCATAATGATCGGCAGATGGAAACGAAAGCCTTCCTCGTCGAAAAAAGAAGTTACACTTTGGTACCGTAGCGATCCGATGAGGTTATAAGGTATTTTAGACCAGTCTACTTGCTCGTCTTGTGCCCGGGCGGCCGCCCGGGCTTGGGCGCTCCCATAATCATCGATTACGTCAGCTTCCCGCCAGGAAACTCCTGCCCCTAACCGGACCTTAGCAAAGGCTTGATGAATGGCGGTTTTTAGCTCTGCAATATCCGTCTCCATGAGCTTTTTACTTTTGATGAAAAACAAGGACGATTTGTTACACCTGTTGCTAACCTCGCTGGAATAGTATAAGTGACACGAATGCGACAACTTTCCGACTCTCCTTGCTCTTTACCCTTTCTTTGCACCGGTATTTAGGAACAGGGAACTAGGATATAATGATGCTAGTTCCCAGTTCCCAGTTCCCAGTTCCTAGCTCCAAAACTATGTACGCTTCCCTCCGACAAGCCGCTCAAGACCTGGAAAAACACGGCCAACTACTCCGCATTACCGAAGAAGTGGACCCAGATTTAGAAATGGCAGAAATCCACCGACGGATATTCGCCCAGGGTGGACCCGCAATTCTGTTCGAGAACGTCAAGGGGAGCCCTTTTCAAGCCTTGAGTAACCTTTACGGAACGAAGGAACGCACCAATTTCCTCTTCCGTAAAACGTTGCCGAAGGTTAAAAAAGTAGTGGAATTAAAAGCAGATCCCGCCAATTTTGCTAAAAACCCGCTTCGTTACGCAGGAGCCCCCTTTACTGCCCTCAGTGCCCTACCGCGCAAACATCTTACCCCAGCTATTAAGTATGCTCAAACAACGATCGACCAGCTCCCACTCGTAAAATCCTGGCCGATGGATGGTGGCGCATTCGTTACCCTCCCGCAGGTGATGACCCTGCCCCCCAGTAGCCGCAAACCTATGGACTCCAATATCGGTATGTACCGCATCCAGTTGACGGGTAACGACTATACGACTAATCAGGAAATCGGTTTACACTACCAATTGCACCGGGGTATCGGGGTGCACCATACGGACTACCTAAAAAGCGAAGAGCCCTTCCGCTGTGCTATTTTTGTGGGTGGCCCACCCAGTCATGCCTTTTGCGCCATCATGCCCTTGCCGGAAGGACTAAGTGAGATGACTTTCGCGGGCATGTTAGCCGGCCGCCGCTTTGGCTATTGCTGGGATCGTGACTGGCTGCTCTCAGCCGATGCCGATTTCGTGATCACCGGCACCATCCGCAAAGGAGAAAAGATGCCCGAAGGCCCCTTTGGGGATCACTTGGGCTACTACAGCTTGCAACACGATTTTCCGGTGATGGACGTAGAGACCGTCTG
>JBCDGT010000856.1:0-1450 GCA_038750915.1 Bacteroidota bacterium | reverse complement strand
CCGGACTTGTATCGTTCAGTGGGAACTCTTTAATGAACTGCACCGTCCCGTACTCAAGCAACTTATGCGACCCATGGCGATGCTAACCCGTGAATTGGACCCTACGCGGCTGATTCTCGATGAATCCGGCGGTTGGGCTTATGGCGCAAATATCTATTTGCCGGGTGCTTATGAACCCACTAAGTTTAATGATATTCACAATTACCCTGGCCCATTTATTACTAACGAAAAATACGATGGCTACCTGTCCATTGGCATGACGGAGGAGGAGAAGGGAAAGGCGGGCTTCAAGGGGAAAACACCGGGCCGCAATGTCGTGCCTGGTTTGATGTCCTTTCTCTCGGAGCTTGGCTATGGCAGCCTACCTAATTTGAAGGATAACAACCAACGCTTTCGCGCTGCGGGGAACCCATTGCTGCCCGCGCATCGTTACCACGAACGCCTCGATCAGGAACAAGCGGAGATGTTGCGGGCTAGTGGATTTGAATATCTATACCCAGATACGGAAGCCTTTTACCTGGATATGCAAAAGATTCATGGGGCTGCCAATAAACGCATGATCGAAGCAGTGCGGGCCAATCCTACCGTCGGTGGTTATTGCATTCACGCACTTTCCGCCGGCGACTGGATTTTAGGCGCGGGACTTATCGACCTTTGGCGGCAGCCAAAGACGTATGCTTACGCGGCTACTAAAGCGGCCAACCAACCAAGAATCTTGTCCATTCGCACTCACCCAAGAAATGTTTATGCGGAGCAGGGGGTGGAATTGGAGGTGATTGGCATCAATGACTTAAGCACCCTACCAGCTCAATTAGCAGTGACCATCACGGGGGAAAATGGTCAAGTGGTGTACCAAGAGCAGGTAGATGTCAACTTAGCCCAGAGAGTAAGTACCTTACTGAGGCAAAAACTCTCTACCCGAAATTGGCAAGGCAACTACGAGGTTACGGCCCGAGCTTATGCTGAGGACGGCAACTTACTCGCCCAAAACGACTTCTCTTTTACCGTTTTCCCCGCTAAAGCTTTACGTCAGCCTCGACTGAAGGTGGCTACTTTCGATCCCACTGGATCGCTTACGAAAACTTTAGAGCAAGGGCGACTGCGGTTAAGTCCATTTACGGAGAACACCAGCCTTACAACTCCCGTATTTGTCGGAAGACTACCGTCCGAAATAGGGGCTGATGCTAAGCGCTACGCATGGCTAATGTCCTTTATGGAAAGGGGAGGAACGGTGGTCTACCTAGGTGGTATTAAGGAAGCCATCGAAGATGGTGACCCACGGTATCCCTTTAATTGTGGCGTGGAACACGCCATGGGACTGTGGTCCTGCATTCCCCACCTGGTTCAGAATCATCCAATTTTTACCGGCTTGCCGGTAGACACCATGATGCGTAATGAATACGAACACGTTTGGGCCCCCTTTACTTTGACGAACCTACGTGGTAATCGG
>JBCDGT010000855.1:0-1525 GCA_038750915.1 Bacteroidota bacterium | reverse complement strand
GCGAAGTCTTCGCCGGTCATCCGGATCGGGAGCTCAACGACGTTTTCTGCGCCTAGGTAAGCTACTGATCTTGAGAACACCTGATGGGTGAGTTCTTCGTGATTGCGTAAGAAAGGATAGCCAGGTACAATTTTCAATTCCGCACTACCTCCCAGTGCCGTAGCGATACCGTTAGCTACTTGCTCAATACGATGGTGTAGTTCTTTTCGCCAGGCCTCGTTTAAGGTGCGTAAGGTGCCTTTGAGTTTCACTTCGTTTGGAATCACATTGCCCGCTCCACCAACGCTAGCAATGTGGCCGAAAGTAATGACGGTAGGTAGGGTAGGGTCCGCAGCCCGGGAAACCAGCTGTTGCAAAGCTGTGATGACTTGAGCAGAAATGACCACCGGATCTACGGTATTGTGAGGCAATGCGCCGTGACCACCGCGGCCTTTAATAGAAAGGTAAAGCTCGTCGGTACTGGCCATGTAGATGCCGGGGCGCATTCCAACTTTTCCGACTTCCAGCGGTGGATGTACGTGCTGGCCAAAAATCGCTTGGGGTACGGGGTTTTTCAGCGCCCCATCCCGGATCATATAACTTGCCCCACCGGGCGCAACTTCTTCTCCGGGTTGGAATAGTAGGCGCAGTTTACCTGGAATGTCACTTTTGATCCGTTGCAGGATTCTGGCCGCTCCCAGGAGGCTAGCACTGTGCACATCGTGTCCGCAGGCGTGCATGATGCCGGGCTTAGTAGAGCAATAGGGAACCTCATTAGCTTCCGTGATGGGGAGGGCGTCAATATCGGCCCTTAGTGCCACGGTCGGGCCAGTTCCTTTTTCTCCCTGAATTTCAGCGACGAGGCCGGTATCCGCAATCTTGCGGTAGGGGATACCCATCTTGTCCAATTCCCCGGCTAGATATTTTTGGGTCTCATACTCCTTAAAAGAAAGCTCCGGATGGGCGTGAAGATGCCGACGATTAGCCACCATCTGATCATGAGTATCAGCGGCGAGGTCTTGGATGGCGGAGCGGATATCGGTTAGCATGTAAGATGGTTGTGGAAGTGGAGGGTAAATTTATTTAAATTCGATAAGCTCACCTAAGAATGAGTAGTTTTGTAACATTGTTCTTTGGGTATGATGGATAGCATCCAAACAGTTAGTACTGTTTATTGAAAAAACACCACATGAATAAAGTTGACTTTACCCTCATCCTGGACTGCCCCGATGAAAAGGGCATCATCAGTCGCATTACGGAATACGTTTACGCCAGAGGAGGTAGTATTGACGAGCTTAACCAAACCGTCGACAAAGAAGATAACCACTTCTTTATGCGGTGTAAAGTGGTGAGTGATAACTTTGCTGTGCGTTTTGCTGAGCTAAAAGAAGACTTCGAAAATAGTTCATTTTATAAGCCAGGGTATAAAATCACCTTCTATAATAACCTGGTTCCACTAAGGGCAGTTGTCTTCACCAGTAGATCGACCCATTGCTTGTTTGACTTGTTTCAACGCAGCATTATTAAGGAGTGGAATCTTGAAATC
>JBCDGT010000854.1:0-1527 GCA_038750915.1 Bacteroidota bacterium | reverse complement strand
GCGATATCCGCAGTTGTAGAAGCAAGTAAATCCAGTGCTTTGTCTCCGTTTCGAGCCTTTCCCACTACCCGATAACCGAGTGCTCGTAGGTGGCTCTCAATTTCGGCGGCAATGAGGGCTTCATCCTCAATAATGATTACACGATAAGACGCAGTTTCCATAGTACAAAAGTCAGCCCCTTTTCAAGAAGGGTTCCTACCCAAAGGGGTAGGAAGAGTAATCATTGGGAGGAAGAAGATCTCCTCAATGTAAACAAACTACCCCAATCACCGAGGCCTACCCCTCCAGGTGGGAAACAAGCTTAAACCCCACCAGCATCTTTGGCGGAATAAAAAATCAACCTACGACTCGCCCGTTTACTTTTCCTACTTTGCTTATTGTTTTTTCTTTGCACCTGCGACCGCGCCCAATGCCCCACTGGCGACGTACTCATCATCATCGACGTCAAAGCGATGGCTTCAGTAGCCCCTTAAAAAGTATTTTCCTTCAGCTATGATTTATGTGGAGTAAAGCGTACCTTTGCGCCCCAATTTAAATCATTCTCCAATGTTTGCAATCGTAACCATAGCCGGTCAGCAATTCAAAGTTGAGGAAGGTCAGGAGATCTTCGTCCACCGGCTAGAAGCTGAAGCTGGCGACTCCGTTAGCTTCGATGCAGTTCACCTCACCTCTGGTGATGCGGGCGTATCCGTGGGCACGCCGAACCTAAGTGGTGCCAGTGTTGGCGCTACCGTCATTGATCACGTAAAGGGCGATAAGGTCGTTATTTTCAAGAAGAAGCGCCGCAAGGGCTACCGGGTGAAGAATGGCCACCGCCAGCAGTTCACCAAGATCAAAATCGACTCCATCGCAGGCTAGTCACGGCCCGCATTCTTAATTTGTCTCTTTAAGGAGGGGCATGAATAATTAACCCACTGACAACAAACATTGTCAGTGCCATAAATCAAAAATCATGGCACACAAAAAAGGTGTAGGTAGTACCGATAACGGCCGCGACAGTAATAGTAAACGCCTTGGCGTTAAGCTCTTCGGCGGTCAGGTTGCTAAAGCTGGTAACATCATTATCCGTCAACGTGGCACCAAGTACCATCCTGGTGAAAACGTTTACATGGGTCGGGATTACACCATCCACGCTAAAGTAGACGGCACAGTATCCTTCCGCAAGAGCCACCGTAACCGTATGTACGTCAGCATTCTCCCCGAGGGTGCCAAAGTAGCGCCAGCCGCTCCAGCTCCTAAGCAAGTTGCCCCTGCTAAAAAAGCTGCTCCCGCTCCTGCTCCAGAGCCCGCTCCAACGGTGCAGGCCGTAGCTGACATTCCCGCAGAGAAGCCAGCTAAAAAGGCTAAAGTCCCTAAGATTGAATTGCCTAACGGCAAGAAGATCAAGCAGGACGATCTTAAATTGGTCGAAGGAATCGGTCCGAAGATCGAAGGCTTGCTAAATGACATTGGGATCACTACCTGGCGAGAACTCGCCGATGCACCGCTAGAGAAGGTTCAGGAGATGCTCGACGCCGCCGGCCCTCG
>JBCDGT010000853.1:0-1538 GCA_038750915.1 Bacteroidota bacterium | reverse complement strand
GGGAGTTACCGAAAGATTGGGTGAAAAGGGAAAAGCGCGAGGAAAGGGAGACAGTTGTTTCTTCCTAACGACGAGTTCCTAGTTATTCGAACAACCTCAATTGATCACTTGGTGGTTCCGGCTTCTTTTTCCGCTCGGAAATACGCCGACCACCATATTTATGGGCGTCCCGATTTTCCCGATCAATCACCGCCTGAAAATCACCGTTGGGGGTAAAGCCTTCTTCCAATTTTCGCGAGAGCTCGCCCAGTTTCTTAATGGCCCGCTGTTTATCCGTATGTCCAATTTTTGCCAAACGGACCGATTCCTGCAGGGTGGCAATGGTTTCGTCGTACGTGGAGGTCAACACTGGAAACGGCTTAGCGTTTTTGCCCCCGTGAGCAAAAGAAAAACGAGCCGGATCGCTGAAACGAGATGGAGTCCCGTGGATCACCTCGCTGACGAGGGTAAGGGATTGCAGCGTCCGCGGCCCGAGGCCTTTCAAGAGCAATAAGTCGGCAAAATTGTCGGTTTCCGCTTCCTGAGCCAGGTAAAGGATACTTCCCAAGCGCTTGAGATCTACGTCTTTAGCTTTAACATCGTAGTAAGTCGGTAGCTTCATGTGGGGTACCTCCCGAAGCAAGGTGGCTGGATTTTCTTGGCTGATTTCCAAGATGCCTTGCTGGGTAGGCTGCGCTGCTTTCGCCACCAGGTTAAGGATATCTCCTTGATTATCCCCTAAGATGGCAGCGTGTGGTTCTTCCACAAAAGAGGTAATCCCTGCAGAATGCCAGTGGTAGCGGCGGGCCAGTCCGGTTGCTCCCTGCATGCCTTGTTGGATGACCGTCCAGTCCCCTTCATCACTCACCAGAAAGCCGTGGAGATAGAGTTGGAAGCCGTCCTGTACGGCAGTATTATCCACCTTAGCACTGAGCTTACTACAGCGGGCAAGTTCATCACCGTCTAGTCCCGTTTGTTCTCCTACCCGAAGCAGCTCAGCGGGGGTACGCGTGGAATCTCTTCCCTTACCTCCACAGACGAATAGACCCAGTTCTTTAGCGTGGGGGTTAAGCGATTGTTTTAGGGCACGCAGTACGGCAGTTGTAACACCGCTAGAGTTCCAGTCCATGCCGATTACCGCGCCGAAACTTTGAAACCAGAAGGGGTCAGAAAGCCGGCTCAGGAATTCTTTTTTACCCTTTTCCTGTATGATCGCTTCTACCACTGGTAAAGAAAGGGCGACCATTCGGTCGAACAACCAAGGCGGTATACCGCCACCAAAAAGAGCCAAGTCCGCCGTGCCGGAGCGTTTCATAAAGAAGGGTAGTTGCTTCGCAAGTGAAATGGTGCAGCTAGGAAAATGGTTCTTGATCGGGTTTTTGGTATATATAATCCACGGCAAGAGGGACGCCCATTGCTGCTAGTTTTTGTAATTGTTCTACCGTTGGGGCAACTCCGTTTAATACACTTTGCAGTTCATCGAGTACGTCTTGGGCGATTTGGGGATGTTGCGAAAGTAAAAATAGCGTCCAGGTGAGTGCATTAGCGCTGGTTTCATG
>JBCDGT010000852.1:0-1542 GCA_038750915.1 Bacteroidota bacterium | reverse complement strand
GCCGACGGACCGAAGTACGGCTACCAAATCATCCACCGTGCGCGGCTGCTGATCCAAAGACCCACCAGCAAAGAGCTGATCTACTGCTGCGGAGATGTAGTTCCGACGGAAAGCAAAGAAATTTTCCCCGGTGAAGGTCTCGCGCGTTACACCGGCCATCAGGCTGAGGTTATTGCCCCCTAACTGCGTGTCGTAGTTGATGCGAGTAGAGAGGTTAGTATTCAGCGTAGAAATAGTCGCCTGGGTTAAGCGAGGATCAGTAAAGGTGGAACGAGTGGAACCTTCTAGTAAGGGTGTTACCCCGTCTGGTTCAAAACTTACCCGGTCCCAGAAATACAGCTGCCAAGGGGTTTCCCAACGCTTAATTTGGTTGTTACTATTATCTACTGCACCAGAGAAAGTGATGCCGAGGCCTTCGATCCAAGGGTTAGTTATCGTCACCGAGCCGTTCATCTGTAAATAGTCCGTTGGGCTCTCTTCGTAACCAGTGGCATTGGTGGTAATTACGATAGGGTTTTGACCATTCTCAATATCGGGGCCGGGTAAGCCGTTAGGCCATACGGCTGGTTCCGTGGGGCGCCCACGCATCAGCATCCGGAAAATAGCATTTGCATCTTGAGTTGGATAGCGGCGGTCTTCGCGACGACCGGTAAACCCAAGTTGGGTTTTGATATAGGGGCTAATGTCCGCATCGAGGTTTATTCGCAGGTTGTACTGCTTGTAGTTAGTGGCCGTGTTTTTATAGAAAGCTTCCTGGTTTACGTAGCCTAAAGAAGCAAAATAACGTACGTTCGGCGTACCACCACGAACCGAGAGGTTATGCTGGCTTTGAGGGGCCCAAGTTCTGAAAGCATCGCCAAACCAATCGGTATCGGGGAAGCCCCAAGGGTCAGTACCGTCTCCATGACGAGCAACCGCCTCCGGGCTAAAGTTGGCATTCACTGTTCCTACACCAGCTGTAGGAGAGTCATAGGTTCCCGTAGAGCGAATGGCTTGAGAAGCCGCACTCCACTCATTTACTGGCACCGTTTGATAGATCGGCAGTTCGTTCATAATGTTAGCGTATTCCACTGCGCTAGACATTTCTGGAGTCACCGTAGGCTGGGCCCAGCCTTGGTTGAAATCGTAGCTGATCGTTGGCTTGCCGGTAATACCTCTCTTAGTAGTTACCAGAATGGCCCCGTTGGCGGCACGAGCGCCGTAAATAGCAGCGGAAGCATCTTTAAGCACAGAAATGGACTCAATGTCTTGTGGACTGAGGCGGGCCAGTCCACCTTGGCGGTCTGGTACTCCATCGATGACGACCAGCGGGCTGCTATTACCTAAGGTATTCTGGCCGCGAATGTTAATCAGGGCGTTGTCGTTTCCGGGCTCGCCACTAGGTTGGATCACCACTACCCCAGGCAGTCGACCAGCCAGCGAAGCGCCGAGGTTTACGGAGGGAGACTGCTTGAGTGCTCCTCCTTCGACCCCGACAACTGCCCCAGTTACGGTAGCTTTTTTCTGCTTGCCGTAGGCAACCACCACTACTTCATCGAGAAT
>JBCDGT010000851.1:0-1609 GCA_038750915.1 Bacteroidota bacterium | reverse complement strand
CCCGGAGAAACGCTTCACCACCTTCCGGCGTTACCCAGGTATATTCTCGGTAAACGGCCCCTGGTTCCCACTGGGCAAAGGTGGAAAATTATGTTACCAAAAACAAGCCTAGCAGCAATATCCTGTTCATCTGACCAAGGTAGCCACATCACCGGAAAAAGTATCCTGGACTATCCTATCTTGAGTTGTCCATTACCTATCAGCTCCCACTGCGGAAGGCCGTCGTACGGTTAACGGGCGAGAATAGACCAAAGTACAAAAAGACCAAACCCATGCACCCCTCCGGTTTCCCCACTTACCAGGCACCCTCCGCCGCAGATTGGCGCGCCTACCTCGCCAAACACCACGACCAACTAGCTAATACCTGGCTAATCATCTACAAAAAAGGCTCCGGCATTCCTTCCCTCACTTACGAGGAAGCCAGAGATGAGGCCCTTTGCTTTGGCTGGATCGACAGTAAGCCCAATAAAAGGGATGCCAATAGCTACTATCTATTTTTTGCCAAAAGAAACCCGAAAAGTAATTGGAGCAGGGTCAATAAACAACGAATTGCCGCGCTCGAGAAAGCTGGGAAGCTTGCTACTCCCGGCTACACGATGGTAGAAGACGCCAAGCGCCGTGGCACCTGGGACGCCTTGAACGAAGTAGAAGATTTAATCGTACCGGCAGACCTCGCGGAAGAGTTCCAAAAATACGAGCTAGCAAGCGCCCACTGGGACAATTTTCCACCCAGTACCCGACGTGGCATTCTGGAGTGGATTTTTAACGCTAAACGTACACCAACCCGTGTTAAACGCATTATGCAAACTGCGGAAATGGCTAGCCGTAATGAGCGAGCGAATCAATTCAAAAAATAAGTAAGTAGGTCTTCTAGTTCTTGCCCAATGGTATTGGGGGGGCGCTGGCGGCCAGCCTGGGCGTACCAGTAGTCGGCATTCCACTCATCTCCTTCCATGCGGTGTAATAGGGCGTGAACCCAGGCTGCGTCTGATCCCGTTTCCGCATCGATCAAATCGTGGGCCCTTTGCCAATTCCGATTCTTCAGCCACCAAAGCGCGGCAATTTCCACCCGACAGCCCACTGGGGGTTGAGCAAAGGAAAGAGAGGCTTCAAATTCGGTACGTTGCAAGTAGGGCGTTTAAGGGATGATGGTGTGGATATGGCGAATATAGGCTACGGGGTGGATAAAACCTCTCTCAGGTCAGTAAATGTTCTAGACGGTTACCGCGGCTCCCCTTAACGAAGACTGTTTTACCTTTCCAGTCTTGCCGCCAGAACCATTCTGCCAACTGGCCGCTATCGGCAAACCACGGCCGTTCAAACTCTTCGGCCACCGATTTCATCGCTGAACCGACCAGCAGCACCGTACGCGCTACCTGTCCTGCCCGTAAAGCGACTTTCCGGTGTGCCGCCGGGCTTACCTCGCCCAATTCCAGCATTTCTCCCAAGACAACTACGGCATCTTCGGCCACATGATCCGCTGAAAAACCGGCCAGAGCGGCCTCGACGCTTGAAGGGTTAGCGTTATAGGCGTCCCAATAAAATCGGACGTCACGGTGTTCTAATAGTTGGCTGCGGTGATTACTGGAATGATAGCCTTCTAAGCCTT
>JBCDGT010000850.1:0-1632 GCA_038750915.1 Bacteroidota bacterium | reverse complement strand
GTAAGGTAGGTGGTTGGTAGTTGGTAGTTGGTTTTTGGTAATTTGTAATTAGTAGTTGGTAGAAACGATTAAATACCAATTACCAACTACTCCTCCTCTCGTAATAATTCCGTCGCTACACGCTTTTTCGTCTTCGCCCCGAGGGCCCTCAGCTTTTCCGCTCTGCCTACGAGGGTTGCCCCATATTTACCGCCTTCGGATAGTTTGTTGAGGGCGTTACCGTAGGCGGTTTGCGCCCGGTCAAGCTGTTTGCCGATCTGCTTGAGTTCTTCGGTAAAGCTTACGAAGCCATCGTAAAGCAAACCACTTTGACGGGCGATTTCCTGAACGTTCTTTTTCTGACTGTCCTGTTTCCAAATGAAGTTAACGGTGCGCAGGGTGGCGAGCAGGGTAGAGGGGGTAACGATAACAACATTCCGCTCCAATGCTTCTAGGAAAATGCCTTGATCTGTCCTTAGCGCGAGGCCGAAGGCGGGCTCTATGGGTACGAAAAGAAGTAGGTAATCCGGACTGCTGATCTGATAAAGCCTGGTGTAGTTTTTACTGGCTAGGTCTAGCACGTGTTGCCGCAAACTACGTAAATGGGCTTTGGCTTGGGTGCGGCGCTGTGGGTCGTCCACCGGAAGGGCACAGTAGCGATCGTAAGCGGTAAGTGATACTTTGGAATCGATTACAAGGTGTTTACTTTCTGGAAGATTGATAATGAAATCGGGTCGTTTGATTTTATCGGCATCGTCCCTAAAAGAGGATTGGTCGGCAAAGTGAATGCCCTTTTGGAGTCCACTCGCTTCGAGTAGGGTCAGCAGTTGCCATTCCCCCCAATCCCCCTGGGTTTTCGCATTGCCGCGCAGGGCACCGGCCAGGTTATTGGCTTCGGTGCTAATCTGGACGTTAAGTTGTTGAAGGTGTTTAATTTCCTGGCGGAGACTGACCCGGTCGCGGGTCTCTTCGATGAAGCGGCGTTCGACTTGCTGTTCGAATCCCTGAATACGTTCCCGTAAAGGTTTTAAAATATGGTCGAGCTGTTCAGCGTTTTGTGCGGTAAAGCGTTTTGATTTTTCCTGGAAAAGCCGGTCCGCGGTTTGCTCAAATTGTACAAGACTGGCGGCTTGCAGCCGCTCCATTTCCGCTGCTTGGTTTTGAAGTTTATCGTTAAGATGGTCGAGCTGTACTTTGGTCGCAGCTAGCTGGCTAGAAAGCTGGGTCTCCAACTGGGACTTTTCCTGAAGGTTAGCGAAATGAAGATCCGCTTCCCGACGCAGTTGACCGTGGACCTCTTTACGGATGTAGTCTTTTTGCACGAGGTGCAGAGGAACATGAGTATTCCGTAAGCGAAGTTGTAAGATCAACCAACTGATCAGAGCACCGACAATCAGCGCCAGTAGGATTAGCAGGAACAGAGTAGTAGTATCCATAAATTGGCTTTAATCAGGTAGTAGTTAGGCGCGGCCGTAGGTGCAGTGGGAAGGACGAAGTTTAAAGTATGAAATTTGAAGTGGAGATGTATTCTATGAATTGAAATAAAAGGCTCCGGAGTTAGGGGTATACATCTTTGAGTAGTGGTTAGTCTCCAAACAAAGAAACAAAATTGTTTAAAAATAATAAAATAGACACAATAATTGCGTGTCTTAC
>JBCDGT010000849.1:0-1661 GCA_038750915.1 Bacteroidota bacterium | reverse complement strand
TGCATCCCAATACACCTTTGCTTGTGCTACATTTAGTCGATTAGTGATCTGTTAAGCTACTACCGCCTCCCCCGTTTCCTGCCGCACCATATCCACTACGGCCTGAATCCAGCGAGGGTCATCGTTGAGTGAAGGTACCAGGTCGATCTTTTTCCCGCCCCATTCTTCGAATTCTTCCTGATATTCCAGGCCGATTTCGATGGTGGTTTCCAGGCAATCAGCTACAAAGGCTGGACTGAAACATAACAGCTTTTTAGCATTTCGTTCCTTGGCCCACTCTTCCAGGATATCAATGGTGTAAGGTTTGGCCCAATCGTCAAAGCCAAGCCGGCTTTGGAAAGAAGTGGTGTACTGCTCTTCGCGCAAACCAAGCTCGGCGGCAATTGCGTGGGTGGTCGCGTGGCACTGGGCGCTGTAACAAAATTGGTTTATGCGGCTAATATCGTTGCAACAGTCCTCCTTTTTGTAACAGTGGCAACCACTGTTATCCGCTTTCTTCAATTGGCGTTGGGGCAACCCGTGGTAGCTGAAGAAGATATGATCGTAGCTATCCAGGTCGAAGTTATCGCGGGCATTATCAGCAAAGACCTTGATGAGGGCGGGGTGCTCGTAGTAGGAATTGACTAAGTTGACGTTTGGAATCGTCTGTTCCTTACTCAACAAGCGCATGACCTCCTGGTGGACACTGCCGGTCGTAGCACTGGCGTACTGAGGAAAGAGCGGAAATACCGTGATGGAACTGACCTCCGCGTTAATCAAATCCTGCAGCGCCGCTTTGATGCTTGGGTTCTGATAGCGCATGGCGAGGCGCACTACGTACTCCTCTCCCAGTGCTTCCGCCACATGCTCGGTCAAGACTTCCCCGTAATACTTCAACGGGCTACCGTTTTCCGTCCAAAGTTCCTGGTAAAGCTTAGTAGAACCGCCGGCTTTGAAAGGATTGACGATGCCGGAGCGAATCGGGGCAATGATACCACGGACGAGCAACTGCTGAGCAGGCCCCGGCAGGTTATCGATTACGCGAGGGTCCGTCAAAAACTGCCCGAGATAGCGGTTTACCGCCTTAGGGGTAGGCGCATCGGGCGTGCCAAGATTCACCAATAGAACGCCCTTTTTACCGAAGTGCTTTTGTACGTGCATGAGCAAGTAACGGTATTTCGCGCGCTTGGTTTTGCTTGGGCGAGAGTTCCTCACTTCCTGTCATTTTTATGATAAAATCAGAGAGCGTATCCCCAAGTCCGTAGTCAAGTGCCAAGGAGTACGGACTTGGCTTTTTTGACGCTTGGTCCGACGACTGTCTTACTGGCTTGATGGGGCAAGGGTGGGGTAAAAAGTGAACACTACCGAGTATCTATTCCACAACCAAATTTTGATCAACTTGTAACATTCGCACAGGACGACAAACTGAACGTCGCTACTCAATTCCCTTGCCTGCTTGGAATTAACTAGTTTGCAGACAGAACAAAAATAATGGACAAGTACACAAGCATCCTTAGCAACATAGCCCGACATGTAGAACTTTCTGATGCTGAAAAGCAACAGTTTACCTCTATCTTAAAAGTCACACGGCTAAAAAAGAGACAGTTCGTTATCCAGCCAGGCTACGTAAGTGAGTATCGGAACTATATCGTAAAGGGTGCCGTACGAGTATTCCATCTGGA
>JBCDGT010000848.1:0-1675 GCA_038750915.1 Bacteroidota bacterium | reverse complement strand
CCACTTCTTCAATTCCTTCCTGGTTCCAGCGTGCCCGCGTACCTTCCACTCCACTGGCGAAGGTCATTTCGACACCCGGGGCAAGTGGGAAGGCTACATCATTAGCCAGTAGTAGGTCCATATTGCCCCCTAAGTTCTCATCGTTAAGGCAAGCACCCTGGCCGATGAGTAACAAGCGTCGATCACCCTGGGCTTCGGGCAGCTCAATTTTAGCGAACAGATCTAGAGTGGCACCCGCCGGGGTAAAGGTCATTCCGGTTAGAATCAAGTCCATTCCTGCGCCAGCTATACCCGCAGGTAAGTTGATGCCTGGCCCGGGAGCACCGCCACCCGGGTCCAGCCAAGTGCCGTTATTATCCACTAAGTCGGCCAGTTGTTGGGCGTTGACTTCGGTGAGGTTATCCAAATTTGTATTACCGTTGGCCGTGGCGGTCGCTAGGGCGGCATTCCCGTAAACTTCCAGGTCCTGGTTTACCTGTAGGCCAGTAAAACTCACGTTGACGTAAGTATTAAGGCTCTCGATCAGGATACGACCTGTACCCGCCAGCGGTGGTATCCCACCGGTATTAAGTACTAGTTCGTGGTTGCCAATGGTGAGGGTCTGGCCCGCACTCAAACTAGTAGGGTAGGGGACCGCTGTAGGAGGAGGAAGATCCGGACATGCCTCCATGGCTAGTTGCTGCCCTTGTTGCTGGTTTTGGAAACCACCGGGCGGGGCGGTATCCAAACCTCCATCATCATCCCCATTGCCGATCACCACCAAGTCGCCATCAATCTGTACGAAAGGCTGTTGGTAATGGAATTGGTGGACGACACTTCTACCTTCCTGGGCAAAAAGCAATTCCTGCTGCGGGTCGTAGGCGGTTACTTGCACGGCATAGTGTCGGCCCGGAATGAGCGGAGGCAGCGCTAGATCGTAGGCCAGGTTATTGGCGATGAGGTCGTCCGTCTCGAAGAGCGGTCGCGTGGCGTTGAGGAGAAAAGCATCGGCGCGATTATTCAGTCCTAGATCGTCCAGGTCGTAAAGAGCGAAGCGATAGCGCGTCCGGCCGGGAACACCAGTGGTAGACCACAGGAAGTTCAGGAATTGCGGTTCAAGCGGCGTTATCGTTTCCCCATCCACCGGCCAGATGATCAGAGGTGGCTCGTGCTGCTGGACGAAGAAAATATCACAGCCGAAGTTGTTACTGAGGGGCTCGTTGGTGGCAAAGTCGCGGGCTTCTACGCACAGGGTATAACTGCCTTCGGGAATGGTTTCGGAGGCAAAGAGGCGGTCAAAATTAATGCCATCCAGCGCAATATCAGCTTCGGTAGGTGTACCGAAAAGGGCCCTTAAATCCCGGTAAGTCAGGTTGACCGTCTCTCCTGGTGGTAACAATAAGGGGGACAAGGGTTGGTAGCTAGGAACGAAAGAAGCACTTAGGCCACGGTCGGAAGTTAGGGTAGGTACGAGCTTCACCTCTTGGGGCTGGGTAGATACATTGGTCAGAATCACCCGCACGTCAGCATTAAACTCCAAATAAGCATCCCAATATACCGGCGGTGGGTTTGGCACAATGACACTAATGCGCACTTCTTGGGCGCGGCCGCTGGTGCAAAGCAGGAGTAAAAAGAGCAAAGAGAAATAAAAGCGGTTCTTATTATTCAGTAGCGTTGTCATGGGATAGCAGGTCTG
>JBCDGT010000847.1:0-1700 GCA_038750915.1 Bacteroidota bacterium | reverse complement strand
TTCTTGCCCAGCGATTACCGGGGCGTCTTGGGGGCTGAAAGGGCTGAATAACCTCCGGTAATTGGAAGAAATTGAACCCTTGGAAATTTACTTTTTCTGCGATCGGTCTGGGGGCGGCCAAGGTGACCTGATGACCAGCCAACCGCAGGCGATTGCCTAGTTCGTAACTGGCGTTCATGATGCCCGTAAGGCCGGAGGTGAGGATCACAATATTGGCCATACTTGCTTATTCGTCCATTTCGGCCAATAGGCGCTGAATGGTTTCGGCGACGAACTGGGCGAGCTGAGCGATGGTCGGTTGCTGAAAAATGGCCATGACGGGGAGCTCTAGTTCCAACTCTTCGTTGAGGCGGCTAATGATTCTAATACCACTCAATGAATCCCCCCCGATGCTCATAAAGTTATCATTTACCCCAACTTTTTCAACCACTAATACCTCCTTCCAGGTTTCGTGTACGAGTTCTTCAAACTCGTCCCGCGGAGCAACGTAGGGTGTATCCGCAAGCTTTTTGACATTATCCGGTAAGGGCAGCTGATCAAAGTCTACCTTACCGTTGGCCGTTAATGGTAATTGCTCTAGGCGGATTAACTGGGAAGGAAGCATGTAGGCTGGCAAGGATTGCCGTAAGTGCTTCTCCAGGGCTTCCTCATCAACGGTATCCGTTGTGGTGTAATAGCCCACGAGTTTTTTCTCCTTGGCTTCAAGTTCCCGTTGTTGTTGGGTGTAGCCAATTTCATCTAGGATACGTTGAACGGTCGGAACATCCAGTGCTTCGTTGATCTCTTCCAGGGCCTCGTCCCGATTTTTGTGACCGATCCGGACGTCCCAACTGTAAGGGTAAGCATAGTTACTGTAGCCCAACTCTTTTTTGTGGACAAATATGCCCGCCTGGTTAATCAGGCAATTAGTTGATCTGCCGGTGTCTGAAGGTCGTTGCCAGTTGATCCTCTCCTTTAAAAATGCTAGCATTTCATTGAGGTGGACATCCGTGTAGCGGTAAAAGTCGACGTACTGCACTTTTTCGAAGGTGGCTTCGTCTTCAAATGCCTTGGTGTCCAATAGCTGTTTCACCGCATCGTCCACTTGGTGATAGGCTTTCCTGGCATTGAGAATAATCTGGTCAATTTTTTCGGTATCGATCCGATCGCTGGTGAAGAGCTCTTCGGTCAATCGGGTTTCGAAAAATTGACCTCTGGATAGGCCCGTAACGATGAAAGGAATCTGCTCTTTCAGCGCAATCTGGGTACTGAGGGTGTAGATCGTTTTGAAACAGCCATCGCACACATTGCAATGTCGCTGCAGGCTATCTACGAAAATTTCATTCATGGCGGGGGTAGTGCCAATCACGTGGTCAACCCCTAGTTGCTGAACTACCTTCTTAGCATTCTCAATGGCCTCCGCACTGATGTAGCCATTGTCTAGGGTAAATGCTAAAACCCGGAAGCCCATTTCTTGTACTTTGGCCACGGCGTAGGTACTATCCTTACCCCCACTGAGCAGGACCAAACAGTCATACTTTCCGGTTGCTCGGCTGCGGCCACTTTCCAATAGTGCTTTCAGGTCCGCGGGCGTTTTAAAATATTCGGCAACGCGGTCTTTATAATTGTCGTAAGAACGGCAAAATGAACAGAGATGATCGTCATCGAATGCGGCCTCGGGATAGTTTTCTGGCAATCCACAGAACTGCCGTCGCTGTGGA
>JBCDGT010000846.1:0-1707 GCA_038750915.1 Bacteroidota bacterium | reverse complement strand
TTGTGCCAGTAACTACCGTGGCTGATGCGGCTGGGTGGGTAAAATTGCCAGAGGCTGGGTAGGGTGAATTCTCTGTGCCAGTCGGCGTTACGGGCGCGCATGACGTCGCGATTGGCGTCGTAAATATTGAAGGTGGGGTTGATGGTGAAGTCTAATTCCAAGAGTTCCTCCATTACCGCATTCCAGTGGGGCGTATGGGGCTTAGCGGCTTGTTGCCACAAGCGGCCGGCTTCGCCAAAGCGGTCTTGCTCATTCAGGTAATTATAATCTACGGGGTAGTCCTGCACCGTCCGGTCTTCGAAGAGGGCTTCTGGTAGGCCATACCAGTGTTCCATACTGGTCAGGCCCGCGCGTGCGGAATGGAGGACGTTCCAGCGGCCCACGTCCATCTGGGCGTGGTGGCAGGCGGAGCCGAGGCCGATTTCCTTATTTGTCGCCAGGGCGGCCTGCATGAACTCCGGACGGGCACCGAAAAGTTTGATGCCATCGGCTCCCTTAGCTTTGTTTTCTTTAATCCAGGTTTTTACCTGTTCTACGTCCGTAAATGGTTCTTCTCGCCCCTGACCAAAACCAGTGTAGGCAACGATACGGGGGGCGGCTATTTCGTTAGCCGCGCTGCGACGTTTGTGTTCCAACGTCCATTCTAAGCCGTTAAAACTGCCGGGTTCCCGTATCGTGGTGATGCCGTGAGCGAGCCATAGTTTGTAGACGTAATCGGGGGTAGTGCCCTGGGCACGGCCGCCGGTATGTCCGTGCATATCCACAAAGCCGGGCAGTACGTACATACCACTACAATCGTATTCTTTGCCTCCTTTTTTCAGTTTTGGCCGCCGGTTTTCGTTGATCGGCTCTCCGGGTACGCCTACTGGACGTGTAGAAACAATCCTGTTGCCTTCAATCACGATATCCACCGGCCCGGTCGGCGGAGCGCAGTTGCCGTTGATTAGCGTCAATCCGCGGAGGATCAGCTGCGAGTAGGGGCCGTCACCGAAATCCCCACGGTCTTCAGCTTTACTCATTTGGGCGCGGACGCAGGTGCTGGTAACTAGGATAAGAAAGCAAAGTAGGTAGAAGCGTTGTCTCATGGTCTGGTTAGCTTATTGAGAGGTAAGATAGTTTGCTTGCCTTAGAAAACCCTTTTTCACCTTTATGTACTCGCATCACCGGCCATAGCCGCAGTACTTTACTTTCATTCTAAGCGTATTCGCGGTTGTTTTTCCTACTCTAACTATTCTTTGTGTAGTAGTACAAATTGGCCTTAAAATCAGGAATCATCCCCGATTGGATTTCCCCCCTCCAATTATGGGCAAAGTACCATCTGAACGGGGCTAACCAAAATTTCTTGACCAGTTTTAAAAATTGTAAGACTACTTTATATTGTCCCTTTTCAAGGAGTGCTTTTGCCAATTCCATGTTAGGGCCAAAGGTGCTCAAAGTCGGTGATTTACGGACATTGGCAGACTTTAGTAATTCTAGTTTTGCACGTTCTACATCACCATAATCAAGTGCTACTAGCCCTGAATAGGTATGTGACATATGTTGGTACAAAGGATAAGTTTTTCCTTTTGCTACCAATATTGCTTGATCAGACCAAACGTCGAGAATAACCTTTAACGCAGCATACTTTTTGTTTTCGTAGGCAAACCTCGCTAATTCTAAATAGCGTACGATGGATTTATCTTTGGTAGATGGGGATGCCATGTAGTT
>JBCDGT010000845.1:0-1709 GCA_038750915.1 Bacteroidota bacterium | reverse complement strand
TGTTGTTACCAAATAGACCAAATAACCAATAGACTAAAACACTATTCTCTCCTTCTTTTCCGCCATCCCCGCCGTACCAGCCAGAGCAGTCCCCCGCCTAGCAGGATCACCGGCCAAATCGATACTAGGAACAAGAAAATATCCTGGATCAGCTCCCAGCCGAAGGCTAATGAGGCGACTAGCTTGCTACCAAAGCTACGTTTGTAAGTATTGCCCGTATCGCGATACTCCTGGGTTTCGTAGAGCTCCAGGGTCAGGGTAGAAAGGCTGACTTGATCACGGAGATAGCGCAGACGACCTTCTTTGGACTCGATCTCTTCAGTGATGACCCGAATTTTGTCTTCGGCGTTCAGGATGTCTTCTACTTTTTGGGCGCGGTTGCGCAGGATATCGATGTAGCGGTCCCGCACGTCACGCTTAGTTTGGAGGCGCGTTTCCAGGTCCAGCCACTCAGCGGTGACGTCGCGGCTGTCCAGATTTTGGTAGTCGATCTGGGCAGCAATGGTAGGCAGTAAGGCCAGGGTGGTATTAAGGCGTTCGGCGGGGAGCCTGATCTGGAGGCGCGCTTCGTGCTCATAGGCCGTGTTGGTGCGGTGTTGGCTACTCAGGTAACCGCCAGCTGCTGTGATGGCGCGAGTAACTTGCACGAGGGCTGAATCCAAGTTCTCCACCCGGGCACGAGCACTGGCCGTATAAATTACTTTTAGGGCAGTCTTTGGTCGTTGTGCTTGCTGCTGGTTCGAGGGTGGTGGTGGAGGGGACGGTGGTTCGGCCGTGCGTGGTGGCTCTATTTCAATATCCTCGTCCAAAGAGTAGTCTCCGTCTACATACCCTGGTACACTTTCGGCCATGGGACCGTCGTATTTCTCTATAGCATATTGCGTTCCTGATTCGGCGCGATCGCAGGTGCAAAACAGGGACAGGAGCAAGGAAAAGACTAAAAGGCGGTACATAATGATCAGGGATTGATTTATTCCTTGATGCAATTTAGCCGGCTAGTGCATAGCAAGCCGCACTTATTCACCTTTCGTTTACAAATCATGTATCTCAAATATTAGTCATCCGGGGTCTAACCGCCAGCAGTGAGACACTGATGCCAATTTCGCTTACTCCGAGCGTGCAAACTGATCACTATGGCTCATAGTCAAGTATAAGAGATTTGGTAAAAAACGCCCCAACCTTTTTTAATAGGTCAGGGCGATTTTTGGTCCGAGCGCTCGTACAAAGCGAAAATTCGGGACGACTCCTATTGCCTATTCAATGGCTAGCGTTTCGTCAGTATCTAGAAAGGATAGCGTTGTCGGTAGTGCTCCTTCCCCTAAGTAGGGCGTTAAGTCGAAAGTAAACTCGCGGGATATCTCCGCCTGGCAGGTTACGCCACCGTTATCAATACCATCGTCAAAAACGATGCGCACGGCCGTTTGTGTGGGCAGGCTTTCGGCAACCGCTCCGTCGGTAAGCAGGTCGGCCGTCCAGCCATCGCTACCACAGCCGGTTTTGGTGAGGGTAAAGGAGAGGCAGAGCCCTTCGATTTGTACGTTCGAAAGCCCGTAGGTATCACTTACGGGGCCGAGTGGATCGGCCACGATCTTTACAAGTTCACCATTGCAATTAGGGTCGGAAGGTAAGGGGACTATGTCATCATCATCTTGGCAAGCGGTACAGGCAAAGACTAGGGGGAAAAGGAAAAAGAAAAAGACATTTTTCAT
>JBCDGT010000844.1:0-1716 GCA_038750915.1 Bacteroidota bacterium | reverse complement strand
GGATAAAATCTTGCCACTTGCAGCCATTTGAGGGCTTGCAGAACAAGTCTAATGATGATTCAAGCCGCTTACTCGCAGTACGAGACTACAATAAAGAACTTGCTGAGTTGACTAGAACACTATCGAGTTAGTATTATGTCAATACCCTCTAAAAGTAAGATTGACCTTTTTACTAGGCTTTGACTACAGGATGCAAAGAGTGTAGACATCCCCCTATCTATTTACAATATTTAAAACGAAAAAATATCACCACTCCACTTTCACCCCGTGCTTATACAGTAAAAATCGATCTTTCGGCTCGTTGAAAGCTAGAGCATTAATCGTCCCAAAGTCGAACGCTTTGTCAATGTCCATTCCTTGCGCAATGCCGAAGTAGAAGCCCGTAGCGAAAGCGATGGCCGCATCATCCTTGACACTCCAACTGGTACCGACGACGTACGGAACGATTTGTGATAACACCTCCGCCTGCTGACTACTGTGACAAGCGTTAAACACTACCGCACGGATGGCAATACCCTGCCGCTCCACCATCACCTTGAAGGTTTGTTCTAGGAAAGAAGTGGAAACAAAATGCGACGCTCGGCGGTCTTCACTCATCAAAAAGATGCCAGACTCTTGCTCGGCGGGTTCTTTAGGGACGGCGGTCGTGATCTGTTCGCGCCCCATCCGTAGTTCGCTTACAATAGCTTGGTTATCGGGGCTTTTTAAATCACCGTGGCCGGAAAAATGGACGATGTCCGGACGCTCTAAGAAAAGGAATTGCGAAAACTGCGAGGGCGTAACCGCTCGCTTACGCTTGATGGGATACTTATGCGGTTCCAGTGCCTCCTGCAAGCGTTCGCTTACGCTGGCGTACTCTTCGTCCAGTCGCAATTTTGAGGTATCGGAAGGATTGGCCGTTAGGAACAGCATTTTGGTAATTCCATCCGCTCCACCACTGCCCGTTCCTGGCGCGGGTGGGTCCGCAACGGCTGGTGCTTGCTCTTTGATCGGAGCAGCCCCTGGTTCAGCCAGCCGTTCCAATAGGTCCTGCAAGGCCATGATGATGCGCGCGTTGATTTGCATCTCTTTATCCATTCCGATGATACCGACCAAGCGTTCTCGTCGGTTAGTATTGAACTGGCTGAGTAAATTATCAACCAAGTCGGAATGCGCCTGATCAGATTGGACAGCGGGTAGACTCTTAGTGGCTCGCAGCGCATCCTCGGTCTTTCCCGCTGCGATTAAGTCACGGATCTGTTTAATTGTCATGTGTTGTTCCAGTGGGCTTAGCTCGCAATGATAAGATAATTCTACTGTAACGCCAATTTTTGGGGGAAGAGTACTAATTTCGCTACCCAATGTAAGCCATATTATGAATAGTTCTCATCACACTTACGCCTTGCAAGGAGTAGTCCAGCCGTACGCCTGGGGAGGCTACGAATTCCTGTCCCAACTGCTAGGTCACGATAACTCCGACGGCGAACCACAGGCGGAATACTGGTTGGGCATTCACCCGAAAGGTGCGGCTGAGGTACAACTGTCCGCAGGGGCTACTCCCCTACCCGACTTCCTGGCGGCACATCCAGCCTTACTCGGCGATGAGGTTCAGCAGCAGTTTGGTGAACTCCCTTTTTTGTTCAAAATACTGGACGTGCGGCAGATGCTTTCTATTCAGTTGCACCCCACCATTCCCGTAGCAGAGGTAGGTTTTGCCCGCGAAGAAGCTGCGGGCAT
>JBCDGT010000843.1:0-1719 GCA_038750915.1 Bacteroidota bacterium | reverse complement strand
GTCTGTTTCAGGTTAATTGTCTGCTAAGATAAGTAGCCGGAGAATAAATATTGATATTGTGTTAATAGATCGTTCGTAGCAGCTTTCACATTTTCTCCTAAAACCTTGCCCTGCACCTGCGGCCGCGCAGGAAAAGCCTGAAGGCGAAACGGTCATCTAATTTTTGTTACAGAGCCCGTTAAAACTTTTTTGCTGCGCAGTACTTCGTGCTCGAGCTGGCCGCTCCGCTCGGGGAATAATTTCTCTTGTAGCTTTACGGCCCAAAGGCGAAATGCCCATTACCTATGCTAGAAGCCCTCCAACTCTCCGAAGATTTTAACTACGCCCTGGAAAGAATGGAAGCTGGAAGCCACCTATTCATCACGGGGCGGGCGGGTACTGGTAAATCTACCTTACTACAAATCTTCCGACGCAGCACCACTAAAAATGTCGTTGTACTGGCACCGACCGGAGTGGCGGCACTAAACGTCAGGGGACAAACCATCCACAGTCTTTTCGGCTTTCCACCACGATTACTCCAGAGTAAGGATATTCGCCCCAACCGACGGTACAAGCGCCTTTTCCAAAACTTAGAGGTGCTGGTGATCGATGAGATCAGCATGGTCCGGGCGGACGTAATGGAGGGGATAGATTATGCCCTAAAGCTAAATCGGAACAGCAGTAAGCCCTTCGGAGGCGTACAAATCATTCTCTTTGGTGACCTCTATCAGCTGCCACCCGTTGTAAGCTCGGAACAAGAGCGACAATTCTTCAGCTACCGCTACGCCAGCCCTTACTTTTTTAGTGCAGACTGCCTGGATCATATCGATCTGGAGATGATCGAGCTGCGGCAAGTATACCGCCAGGACAGTCGTCACTTTTTACGGTTGTTGGAAGCCATTCGCAATGCCGCGGTAGACTACGATGAACTAGAAGCCTTGAATGAACGCCACCTAAAAGACTTCGTCCCACCGGAAGAAGAAAACTACCTGACGCTGGCCGCTCGCAATGCTACCGTGGCCAAAATAAATACAACAGCGTTGGCGCGTTTGGATAGTCCGGAGATGCTTTACCTGGCCAAAGTCAAGGGCAACTTTCCCGAAAGACTTTTTCCCGTTCCGGCCGCACTTAAAGTTAAAGTTGGGGCTCAGGTAATGACCATCCGAAATGATACGGATAAGAAATACGTCAACGGCACCATTGGCACCATTATAGAGTGTAAGCCCGAGTCGGTGGTCATCCAAGTGAACGAAGGCCAGAAGGTGCGTAAGGTGGAAGTTGAATATGAGGAATGGGACATCATCCGCTACAAAGCTGACACCGCCGACCTAACTAAAATCGGTACCGAAACGCTAGGCACCTACCAGCAACTCCCCGTAAGGTTAGCCTGGGCGGTAACCATCCACAAATCTCAGGGAAAAACCTTTGATAAGATTGTCATCGATCTTGGTCGAGGCGCTTTTGAGCACGGGCAAACCTACGTAGCACTTTCGAGGTGTCGTACCTTGGAAGGCATTGTACTCCGTAACCCTTTAACGCCACGGGACGTGATGGTTGACCCTGCAGTGGTGGAGTTTTATGAGATGATGCGGAGGTGAAATTGGTACTATTGGTACTAATAGTGCTATTGGTCTGGTAGCTCCCTCTCCAGCGTAGCGGTCCGGAGAGGGCTGGGGAGAGGGCTTTGGACCACCGCTACTAAGCAAAAACCATGTGTGTAAAACGAAATGTGCTCTTGCC
>JBCDGT010000842.1:0-1729 GCA_038750915.1 Bacteroidota bacterium | reverse complement strand
GTTCCAACAGACCAACTCCCAATGCCCCGCAGACCCCGAAAAGTACACGAAGAACGTGACCTACTGGAGATTGGTGATCTGAAAATCCCCCTGCGGATCATCACCGAAACTGGTCGCTACTATGCCCGGGCGAGCGTTACTTCGCGGGCCCTTATCATCCGTCTGCCACGGCAATTAAGTACCGAAGAGCGGCGGGAGAACATCAGTAATATGCTCCGCTGGGCAAGGGAAACCCTGCGAAAAAAGCCGGAGGCATTTGCCCAGTTTCGCCAGGTAGCGCGCTCCGGACACTATACTTTTGCCATCCGTGGAGTCGATTACGATCTATCAGTAGTCGCCCATGATTTACAGCACCACAAAATCATTCAAACAGGCAAAGGCACCCTAGAAGCCCGGGTCAATACTAGCGATAGACGCCTGGATAATGGAAAGCTATTACCGAAGCTTTTGGCTAAATACTTCGGCGGCATCTACCTCCCCGAGGTAAGCCAGCGCGTCAACACTTTGAACGATCAGCACTTTCAACGACCAATTAACACCATTAAACTCAGCGACACCTATTCCCGCTGGGGTAGTTGTTCTAGTAAGGGTAATATTAACTTGGCTACCCGCCTTCTCTTAGCGCCTAATGAGGTCCTCGATGCCGTCATCATCCATGAACTGGCGCACTTAGTGGAAGCGAATCACTCCCCTCGCTTTTGGGCTCAAGTAGAAAGAGCCTTACCCAATTATCGGGAATACGATGTGTGGCTGAAGCAAAACGGGAAAAATTTATCGTTTCAACCGAAGCCCGCTGGCTGATTGCGTAGTTTTGCCGTTGCAATCATCCCATCTCACCATGCGCTTTATTTTTCTAGCTCTCCTTGCCGTATTCTTTAGTAGTTGTATCACGCCAAAGAAGGTTGAAGTGTTACGAAACGCCTACGACAATTACATCGAAAAGCTCGAAAAAGACGTCGCCCTTCAGCGCGACAGTATGATCCAACTAACCATTGACGTCGAGCGCTTGCGGGGAGGTAACCAGTCTTTACTCTCCATCCATCAGCGCATGCTGGAGCACCTTGGGGAAAAAGAGGATGAACTGGATGAAGTACGCAGTAATCTGAGTTCTACTAGCACGGAATTGAGTAGCCAGTTGGTGGAAGCTAAAACGGAGCTGAATAAGTCAACGGCAGCTTACGACACATTGCTAAAGCAGCAAACCGTCATCATTGAAGATTACCAGAAGGGAGTTGCGAAAGCGATGTCCGTCCTAACAGGTTCCCTGGACGGTAAAGTTCCTGACGAAAGTTTTTTCCTGACCGACCGTGCTGGGGAAGTCATTCTCAGCGTCCAGGAAGACCTATTGTTTAAATCCCGGACCAACGACCGACTAACGGAACAGGCCGAGTTCGTCCTCCGCGCCGTCATGGATGCGCTACAGAGTGACCCCTTGTTAAAACTTACCGTAGTGGGCCATACCGACAACCAGCCCAACCCACGCCGCAACGCTAACAACTGGGAATACGCCGCGCTCCGGGCCACCTTCCTTGCTGAAGAACTAGCCGACACCTATTACCTAAGTCCCAACCGGGTGGTGGCCGCCAGCCAGGGCGAATTCAGTCCGGCAAAATCCAATGCCACGGAGAAAGGTCGGAAGGCTAATCGACGGGTGGATTTTGTACTAAGGAACAACGTAGGAAATTTAGTTCGGGAATTGGGGAAATTGGGGAGCTAGGAGCTAGGAGCT
>JBCDGT010000841.1:0-1737 GCA_038750915.1 Bacteroidota bacterium | reverse complement strand
CTGGCCAATCGGGAGGTAGCGACTTTCATGGTTAAAAAGGCCGAGCGCCTCAAAGACCTGATTCCTTTCGTGTTCCGCGTGCACGACGAGCCAGACGTGGATAAGGTGGAAGAACTCGCCCGTTTTGCTGAAGCCCTCGGCTACGAAATGGACGTGAGTACACCGCAAAACATTGCCAAAAGCTACACCAAATTGCTGGCTAAAGCCGCGGAAGACCCTATGGTCAAGATGCTTTCGCCCATCGCAATCCGTACTATGGCTAAGGCCATTTACACCATCGAAAACATCGGTCACTACGGGCTAGGATTCGAGAACTACACTCACTTTACCAGTCCCATCCGCCGTTACGCTGACGTACTAGTACACCGTATCTTGGACGCTAACCTGGATAAAGGAAGCCTGTACAAGGCCAACCCGATGAAGCTGGAAGAGGTATGCAAACACATCTCCAACCAGGAGCGTAAGGCAACGACTGCTGAGCGGGAATCGATCAAGTACAAGCAAACCGAATTCATGCTCGACAACGTTGGGGAGGAATTTGATGGCGTGATCAATGGCCTCGCCGATTTCGGCGTCTTCGTAGAGCTCAAAGAGAACTTTGTGGAAGGCATGATCAGCTACGATGATATGGACGAGCCTTACGATATCAGTGCAGGCAAACTCTACATCACTGGCCGCAGAAGTGGCAAAAAGCTCAAAATGGGGGATTCTCTCCGCGTTCGGATTGAAGACGTCGACCTGGAACGCCGCCGCATCGATATGGCTCTGGTGGAGGTGCTCGAAGTAAACGGGGAAACGTCGGGGAAATCTGGTAAATCCACAACTCCTCGTTCCCGTAAGCGGGGCGCGGCCGCAGGTGCTAAGCGGGGTAAGGGAGCTAAGTCGGTAAGTAGCCGTAGTAGTGTGAAAGTGCGGAAGCAGCGGCGCGGTCGGAAAAAATAATTGTTTTTAAATTTTTTATTATTGTGCAAACACCGCACAATGAACACCCCTACAACTTACGCTGAGCTACTACGTAGCCTCAAAACCACCATCAGCACTGCTCGTTACCGGGCCATTCGTCAGGTAAACCGAGAATTGATCGGCCTCTACTGGGAGATCGGCAAGCAAATTGTCGCTAGCCAGGAAGAACACGGCTGGGGCAAAAGCATCGTGCAAGATTTAGCGCGCGACCTTCGCGTAGCCTTTCCTGATAGTAAAGGTTTCTCAGAGAGAAACCTTTGGGACATGCGAAAACTATACTTGGTGTATAAGGATTTTCCAAATCTGCAGACAGTGTCGGCAGATTTGTCTTGGAGCAATAACCGTTTACTGTTAAAGGATGAGTTGACCCACGAGCAGCGTCAGTTTTATTTAGAATCAGCGGTGGCTGCTGGCTGGACTTACCGCACCCTAATGCACCAAATCAAGACCCAGGCCTACGAACGTCAACGCCTTGATCCTAAAATAAATAATTTCCAGGAACAGCTTCCGGAAGACCTCGCACAACAGGCCAACGAGATAATAAAGAGTGCCTACAACTTGGAATTCCTCGGCCTACGGGAAGAAGTGTTGGAATCGGAACTTGGAGCTCGTTTGATTAGCCGGTTGCAAATGTTTATGCTAGAACTGGGCTATGGTTTTTCTTTTCTGGGGCGGCAATTTCGAGTCACCCTAAACAAAGATTATTACATCGACTTACTCTTTTTTCACCGTAAGCTGCGGTGCCTGGTCGCGCTAGAATTAAAGACGAAGGAG
>JBCDGT010000840.1:0-1741 GCA_038750915.1 Bacteroidota bacterium | reverse complement strand
TGACGATGTTGAAGTTCAAATTCAAGAAAAAGAACGTCAGCCTGGACAAAACCTGCAACTATAACTTGCCCAACATTAAGGCTCTCGAAGGGGAGCTAAATCAGGTATGGACTAACCTTATCACTAACGCTCTCGACGCCCTTCCCGAAGATGGGACCGGTAAAATTACCATTCGCTCCTACCAGCAAAGGGGTAACCTATGTATCGAAATTGAGGATAATGGCGCTGGCATTCCTGAAGATATCAAAAGCCGCATTTTCGACCCCTTTTTCACTACCAAAGGAATAGGAGAAGGTACGGGTATGGGCCTGGATATTGTTCGCAAAGTCTTGAAGCGTCACGGCGGCACCGTTGGTGTAGAAAGCGAGCCAGGAAAAACCTGTTTCCGGGTTTGCTTCCCTCTTTAACCCCTCTAATTGGGCCTCCCAATAACCTGTAAAAAACAAAAATGGCCACCAAAAAACCAATCATTCTTTCGGTTGATGACGACCCTCAAGTACTACGCTCCCTAAAACGCGACTTACGCAATAGGTACAAAGGAGAATATCGTATCGTCTCCACCATTAGCGCCGAAGAAGCCCTGGGAGCTGTAGAAGAACTCAAGAAAAAAGGGGAAACCATTGCCCTTTTCCTCTCCGACCAGCGCATGCCGGAGATGCTCGGAGTTGCCTTTCTCGAAAAAGCAAAAAGCTATTTCCCTAAAGCCAAGCGAGCGCTCCTTACGGCCTATTCAGATACTCAGGCGGCCATTAAGGCCATCAATGACGTCCAGCTGGATTATTACCTCCTCAAACCCTGGGACCCACCCGAAGAAAAGCTCTATCCCGTTCTGGATGAACTATTGGAAGACTGGCAACTTAGCTTCCGACCGGAGTTCGACGGTATCCGGATAATCGGTTATCAGTACTCTCCCAAAAGCCATAACATCAAAGATTGGTTGGCTGCCAACCTGAAACCCTACCAATGGGTCGATGCCTTTAGCCCGAAGGGACAAGAGTTAATGGGTCTGCACGAGTGTAATCAGAAGGAACTCCCCATCGTTTTATTCGAAGATGGCTCAACTATGGCCGACCCGCCGTTGGCTCAAGTAGCGGAGAAATTGGGCATGAGCGCCACCGTTCAAGAAGAACTATACGACGTGGTCATCGTCGGTGGTGGCCCCGCCGGCATGGCCGCGGCCGTTTACGGTGGTTCCGAAGGTTTGAAGACGCTACTCATCGAGAAACGTGCTCCGGGTGGACACGCCGGTACCAGCAGTAGGATCGAGAACTACCTAGGCTTCCCTAGTGGACTTTCGGGATCCGAACTTACCCGCCGCGCTATGGCCCAAACCCTTCGCTTTGGCGTAGAACTGGTGAGCCCGAGGGAAGTCTCCGACATTAAGATTCAGGACAATTACAAGATTCTCACCCTCGATGACGGAACGGAGGTAAAGACCCGTGCCGTGATCCTCACCACTGGTGTCCAGTACCGCAAGCTGCCGGCCGAAGGGGCCGATAAATTCGCGGGTGCGGGCGTTTACTACGGAGCCGCCATGACGGAGGCTAAAGCCTGCACCAACCAGACCATCTACGTTGTCGGAGGAGGTAACTCCGCAGGCCAGGGCGCCGTCTATCTCTCCAAATTCGCCAAGGAGGTCCACATTCTCATCCGCAAACCAGACCTTACTTCCAGTATGTCGAGCTATCTAATTGATCAAATCGACGGGATCGACAATATTCACGTGCATGGCCATCGCCAG
>JBCDGT010000839.1:0-1766 GCA_038750915.1 Bacteroidota bacterium | reverse complement strand
GGAGAAATTACAGGAATACCACAGCCCCGTCCCCTTTCTCCTCAGTGGTGGAATCGGCCCGGATGATGCCGACCGCATCAAAAAGCTCAACCATCCCCAACTCGCCGGTATTGACCTGAATAGCCGCTTTGAAAGTGCACCCGGCGTGAAGGATGTCGAAAAGCTACGGTCCTTTTTAACCGCCTTAAAGGATTAATTTTAAAGTAGAAAACCTCCTCTCGATTTGCGGCTGCTGCAAATCTTAAGTTCGCACCTGCGATCGCGCAATATTTATCTTGTGAAGCCTGGGCCTACAAGTCTACAAGACCAAAATAAGGCGCCACTATAAACAGCAGCGCCTTATCCGAAAGGTTCTCACAGCAGGAAGTCTTTAACTAGACATCCATGCCTTTGTAGACCTCCAGCACACCCCGCACCGCATCGGCGGAAGCGTTCATATCGGCCATTTCTTCCTCATTGAGGTTCAGTTCGATCAGTTGATCGATACCGTCTTTACCCAGTTTTACGGGCACGCCAAGGAAGATACCTTCCTGGCCGTACTCGCCTTCCAACAAGGAACAACAGGGGAAAATGCGTTTTTCGTCCCGGAGGATAGAGGCCACCATTTGGGCAGCGGCCGCACCAGGTGCGTACCAAGCGGAGGTACCCATCAGTTTCACGAGCTCTCCCCCACCCTTTTTGGTACGTTCCACGATGGCGTCGAGTTCTTCCTTGCCAATCATATCGGTTACAGGAATTCCGGAGACAGTGGTGTAGCGGGGCAGCGGTACCATGGTATCACCGTGACCACCGAGCAACATCGCCTGAATATCTTTGGAACTTACGTCGAGGGCCATACTCAAGAAAGCACGGTAGCGAGCGGTATCGAGAATTCCGGCCATACCGAATACCCGGCTCTTAGGAAGGCCACTAGCTTTGTAGGCTGCGTAGGTCATCACGTCGAGAGGGTTAGAAACGACTATGATGATAGGGTTCTTACTGTGCTCCATGATGGAGCGGGTGACCATGGTTACGATCTTGGCGTTCGTGCTGATCAGGTCGTCACGGCTCATACCAGGCTTACGGGGGATACCGGCGGTAATGACTACAATATCACTTCCGGCGGTATCGGCGTAATCATCCGTACCCGTCAGGCGGGTACTAAAGTGATCTACACTAGCTTGCTGGTAGCTATCGAGGGCTTTGCCCTTCGCGAAATCGCCCCGGATATCAAGGATTACGACTTCCTTGACCAGGTCCTTGTGCGCCAATACGTTGGCTACGGTTGCGCCCACGTTTCCGGCGCCGACAACAGTTACTTTACTCATGAATTAGTGCTCATTTTATCCGCGCTTGCGGCGGTTTCCGTCATTTGGTGGCACGAAAGTAGAGAAAATTGACCGGACTAGCCCAAATGCCGCCACTAAGACCATAGGAGCAGGATCGATTCATTACTTTTGGACTTTATTCAGACATTGTTCGCATGAAACTACTCAGATACACGATCCTTTTTACGCTTCTCTTATTAGTAACACCGCAATTGTCCGCACAAGAATTGCCTTGTGGGACTACTGGCGACTCTGAGTGGTTACAGCGCTACTTTGCGGGAGAAATTCCTCCTGTCCCTAAGTTTGCCTCCGTGAGCTACGTACCTACCCGAATGGTCATTGTTGGGCAAGACGATGGTACGGGCTACCTGAACCCCTTCACCGTACTAAACAGCCTAAAGCAGTTAAACGAAGACTTCACTCCGGCGGATATTCAGTTCTATTTATCTGATATCGAGT
>JBCDGT010000838.1:0-1796 GCA_038750915.1 Bacteroidota bacterium | reverse complement strand
CTGCTGCTGGTGGGTAGCATCGCTGGGTTTATGGGGATTCCCTTCCGCGGAGCTTACTGCGCGAGCAAGGCGGCCCTGAAAACGCTGTCGGATAGCCTCCGCCTGGAACTGCAAAACACCAACCTCCAGGTGACCACCATCTGCCCCGGCGACATTGCCACCAACTCCATCGCCACCCAGTACCGCCAGCCCGCCGAAGACCTTGACTCCATCTACCAGGCCCGCTACCGCAAGGCCGATGAAGGCATGGCCAGCAACGTCGACCACGGTATGGACGCCACTACCGTTGCCGAAGCGATGTACAAAATCATGAATAAGGAAAACCTCAAACCCTACTACGCCATCGGGGCGCCCATCCAGAAAGCCAGCACGATTGCGAGTAGAATTTTGCCGGGGAGATGGTGGGAGAAGGTGTTGGGTAAGTATTATTCGTAAGGTCTCTTGCGGCCCCTTATCTTGAGACGATAAATCTTCTCAGGATGTTTCCTACGCGCAATAGGTAGACTCCGTTAGCAAGGGAGTCTACGGAAAGAACGGTATCCGGACCTTGTAGTTCTCCCTTACTAACTAATCTCCCCGTTGCGTCAAAAATCTGGTAAGCATCCTGATGATATGCTCCTCGCACCTCGAGCCTTCGCCCTGTGGGATTAGGGAAAACCTCGAGCTTATCCCAAGCTGTAAAGTGCGGGATACTAGTCGTGACGGGCAAGTTCGATCGCAAAAGTGTGTGTTTTTGGTTGAGCGACGGTGCTTTGACGATTGAACGTTCTCCGTCTGGCCACCTCACGACTACGGAATCTGCCTCAGAAATGGCGCCGAGGCCAAAATGCAACTCCTCCGAGCTTTGGCCAGAATGGCTACTTCCACCGCTCAACTCTCGGAGAAATACGCGTCCAGCAGCGTACACCTTCACCCAACTACCGAAGGCTTCATGGTTGGCAGTCCCACTGTCATCGATAAGCTCTAAACTAATGAATCCTCCGGAGGATTCCGTAGTATTCTGGTAGTAGTAAAGGCCGCGCTGGTCATCAAGTGCCTCTACACTAATGACAACAAAATCCACCAATCCGTCTGCATTGAAATCCGCGTAAGCCGCACCACGGGAAATGATGGTGTCCGTTAATCCAGCGCTAGCCGAAACGTTCGCAAATCGCCCTTCGGCCAGCCCCCGGTACAACCGATCCCCTTGTCGCAAGCCGTCTACGTCAAGGCCATTGTAAACTGGCCCGTTAGCGACGAACAAATCCAAGTAGGAGTCATTATTGAGATCAGCGAAGAAGGTACCCCAACCAGTCGTGAATTGTCCCGTATCCGTAAACTCATCCTTTACCCGCCAAGCTCCAGCTTGCTGGGTAAAACGGTTATTCCCCTGGTTTACGTAGAGGGTATTCGCCCCGATATTGGTGACGTAGTAGTCTAGTCGTTGGTCCTCGTTAATATCGCCTACGGCAATTCCCATCCCATACATACCGTCCGTAAATCCGCTGAAAGTATCTTGCCGAAATAGGCTCCCGACGCCGTCATTTCGGTATAGTGCATTGGGCTCGATCCACTGTCCAAAATCGTTAGCGAGTAAAAGGTCCTGGTCGCCGTCGCCATCAGTATCAGAAGCAGCAACTGCCAGACCGCAGCCAGCATTTCCGAATCCGTACGCTTCGGTAGCGTCTACGAACGTACCGCCCCCTTGGTTGAGGTAGAAAACGTCAGCACCACAATCATGATCAAAGCCCAAAATATTGTCATCGTTATCCTGCTCGAGCAAGAACCTAATTGTTCTGACGTAGTCGGCTACGTAT
>JBCDGT010000837.1:0-1809 GCA_038750915.1 Bacteroidota bacterium | reverse complement strand
CCCCTCCTTGCTTTCCCTTTACGGCTTTCACTGCGGCAAAGGTGGGCGGTAAATTGTAATTAATCCAACCGTCCTGACCACCCGGCAAGGTGCTCTCCGTCCGGCTCCCACTGATGTCATCCAGCTGGTAATAGGCCACTAATCCCTTGGTCAGGAGTTGTTCCTCGGTTTCGCTAGCAAGGTTTTCTAGTGGCATGCCGACGGAGGTTTCTAGCTCCCGTTGTGTTGCTTCCAAGCCTGCGATATATTCTAACACCGAGGTGATTTCACGTTCCAGTTTGGGGTTATCGATTTTTAGATTGGGGGTAGGAGCGAGATTGTAGTAGCCACCAGCATCGCCTGCTTCGGTAATGTTATTAAAGAAGGCTGTCAGTTGGTAGTAGTCTTCGTGGGTGATGGGGTCGTACTTATGGGTATGACACTTGGCACATTCCACCGTTAGCCCCAGGAAAGCCGTACCAAATACGTGGGTACGATCGGAAGCGTATTCAGCCAAGTATTCCTCCTGAATAATGCCTCCCTCTTGCGTAATCGGGTGGTTTCGATTGAAGCCCGTTGCCAGCTTTTGCTCGTATGTCGACTCGGGTAAAAGGTCTCCAGCTAATTGCCAGGTGACAAAATCTTGGTAATTCAGGTTATTATTAAAGGCTTGAACTACCCAGTCGCGCCAGGGCCACATACTGCGTGGCCGATCATCCTGGTAGCCGTGGCTGTCGGCGTAGCGGCTTAGGTCCAGCCAGGATACGGCCATCCGCTCGCCGTAATGGGGGGAGGCTAGGAGGCGGTCAACGACCCGCTCGTAAGCGTTGGGGGATTTGTCGGCTAAGAAGTCTGCTACCTCCGCAGGGCTTGGTGGTAAGCCCGTTAGATCAAAGGTTACTCTCCTTAGTAGGGTACTACGATCAGCCGGGGAAGATGGTGACATCCTCTGGTCTTCCAATTTGGCAAGCACAAACTGGTCAATGGGGTTTTTTACCCATTGCTGGTCTTTTACTTTTGGCGGCTTGACGGGTTCCGGAGCCGAAAAAGCCCAGTGATCTTTGTACTCCGCTCCCTGCTCGATCCAACGGCGAAGGAGCTCAGCTTCGTGGGGCGCCACGTTTAGGTGGCTTTCCGGTGGTGGCATGACCTGCTCCGGATTAGTGCTGATGATACGGCGGTAGATTTCGCTCTTCTCCGGGTTTCCGGGAATAATGGCAAACTTGCCTGGCTTGTCCTTTAGTTCGGCGTAGGCATGCTCAGCAGTATGGAGAGCCAGGCCGGCTTTTTGCTTCTCTTCGTCAGGTCCATGGCAAGCGAAACAACGATCTGATAGCAAGGGCTTGACGTCGAAAATGAAATCTGGACGGTCGGGAATGGTCTGGGCTATGTCTTCTGTTTCTTGGGCACAGGCCACAAAGAGGGCGAGAAATATTAACGAAATGAAGACCCGATAAGACATGATAGCTACTTCCTTTACTTAGTATGCAAAGATCCTAGCTTTTAGGGCAATACCGTTATAGTTATGGTTATTTTCCTACCTCAAAACCGCCAGCGCCGGAAGGCTTCAATAGCTTCGTATTCCGTTAGTCCCAGTTGATTGTATAAGCGTGCGGTTTCCCGGTTCCGCTGCTCAGCGCGTTGCCAGAATTCCCGGTCGTCTTCGCCCTGGAACATGACTCCGTCTTTTTGACTTTGGTGGAAGAAAATGGCCTGGCGCTTTTTATCCACTTCTTGGGGGCTGAGCGGAACGGCCATTTCAATTTCGTGGATCGGCCACTCCTGCCAAGCTCCCCGGTAGAGCCACAGCCAGGTATCCTTAATGGCTTT
>JBCDGT010000836.1:0-1850 GCA_038750915.1 Bacteroidota bacterium | reverse complement strand
GTCAATATTGGTGCCTGGGTCGGCAGTGGTACTATGGTCGATACCTGGGCGACGGTAGGCAGCTGCGGGCAGATTGGTCGTAACGTTCACCTGAGTGGCGGCGTTGGTATTGGCGGAGTACTAGAGCCTTTGCAAGCAACGCCTACAATTATTGAGGATGATTGCTTCATCGGTTCTCGCTCGATCATTGTCGAAGGAGTGCGGGTTGGCCGGGAGGCCGTTTTGGGAGCGAATGTCGTCCTCACTCAAAGTACTCGGATCATCGATGTTACTGGTGCCGAACCCGTCACCCATCGTGGCTACGTACCACCTCGCTCCGTGGTTATTCCGGGGAGCTATACTAAGTCATTTCCCGCCGGAGAATATCAAGTGAGCTGCGCCCTCATCATCGGAGAGCGTAAAGAAAGTACCGATAAAAAGACGAGCCTCAACCAAGCACTGCGCGAGCACGACGTTGCGGTGTAGCCAACCGTTACCAAATACTAATCATCATCCACTAATTCTTGCACCTCTCTTCCATCAAGCTAACTCAGTTCAAGAACTATGCTACGGCGACCTTGGATTTTAGCCCCCGGCTCAACTGTTTCGTAGGGCCCAACGGAGCGGGGAAGACTAATCTGCTGGAAGCGGTGTATTACCTGTGTATGGGCAAAAATTATGGTAGTACGCCCGATCAATACGCGATCCGCCATGGTGATGACGTGAGTCGACTGGAGGGTGTTTTTGACGTAGAAGATGCTGAAAAGGATCGCATTGTCATCAAACTACAGAAGCGTAAGCGTAAGGTAATTGAGCGAAATGGTGTGGCCTATGACCGCCTGGCGGAGCACGTCGGTAGGTATCCCGTAGTTATCATTGTTCCAGATGATAGTCGCCTCGTACTTGAAGGGAGTGAGCTTCGTCGCCGATTAATCGATAATAGTCTGAGCCAAACCGATCCTGTTTACCTTAACCATTTGCTGGCGTACAACCGCTTACTGGCCAACCGAAATGCCCTCCTTAAAGAATTGGACGGCCGACAGGATACCACGGGCTTGCTGGACGTGTACGACCAACAAATGGTGGCTCCCGCTACTTATATCTTTTCCCGGAGACAGGCTTTTATCAAACCATTTACCGCTTCCTTAATTAACGCCTATGCCACCATTAGTGGTGCCCGGGAGGAGGTGGACGTGACCTATAAAAGTCAGCTTTTAGAGCAAGGCTGGATGGGCCTGATGGCGGGACGCCGTGAGAAAGACCGAATGCTCCAGCGTACCTCAGCGGGTATCCACAAAGATGATCTGGTGTTTACTCAAGAGGGACATCCGCTTCGGCGTGTGGCAAGTCAGGGGCAGTTGAAATCTTTTGTGCTTTCCCTCAAGCTGGCCCAGTTTCGTCAGCTGGAGCAAACAACCCAACGCACCCCTATTTTGCTCCTGGACGATATTTTCGACAAGCTAGACCGGGACCGAGTCCGGCAATTACTGGAACTGGTGTTAGGGTCCGCCTATGGGCAGGTATTCTTATCGGATACGGATCCCGAACGGGTGACGGCCCTGGTGGAAGGAGACCCCGATGTCGATTGGAGGCGGTTCGCCGTCAAGGAGGGGAGGGTGGACTTTTAGTATATTGGTCTTCTAGTATTTTTTCGAGATTACTTTTTTGCCAAAAGGCGAAGTAGAAAACCTTTATCAGGAGTAATAATTTCACCAAAAGACCAAAACTGGACTTTAGCCATTTAAGCTGCTGCAGCCCAGAAGTTTTTCCAAAGGTAGGCCATCTGCTGCCGGTAATGATTCATGTTGTGTTTTTGCTGGAAGATGAGACATTCTCCAGCCTTCCATATTCGCTCTCTTATTGCGAGTAGC
>JBCDGT010000835.1:0-1872 GCA_038750915.1 Bacteroidota bacterium | reverse complement strand
TAGAAATATAAACACGCCGGTGAGAATATTCCGGACTGTAATTGCGCCCGTAATAACGTCTTTACCCTCCACCATATCATGAAAAGGTGGGAAGTAATAATCTGCAATCCCCGTATGGTTGGCGATGAAAATGACGGCGAGGGTGTAGAGAAGAGGTCTGAGAGCCTGAATCCGGCGGCTAATACCTCTTCCGGGCTTTTCGTAATTAGCGGCAAAATTTGTGGTGGCTTCGGCCTCTTCAGCGTTATGAAAACGCTGCACAAGAAATTCTCCGATAACCAGATCGAGAAGATTGGCAACAATGAAGGCGATTAATGCCTCTACTATCGTACTTACTTTTATCGTTAGGTACACCGGCGGACCATCATCCGTCATGGCTTTTTGTAGGATTTCGTCAACTAATTTGACGTCGATGTTCAAAATCCGTAGGATGATAATGCCAATTGCACTAAAGATGACAAGGCGAACTACCCGTACCGTCCGCTTGTAATTTCGCTTGGAGATATTATCCTTGTCAAAATACCAGGGTAATATTCGGCGCACCAACAAGAAGTAAACGCTGAGCAAAGCAATAACTACCGCCAGAATTCCTAGCACCTGAAGCAGGCTGACGGTGAAGCCATTAAAGTCCATCAGGTTTATGTCACTCATCTGTTCCATGGGTCGGGGCGAAAATAGGGAATAGTTAGGTAGTCTTTTAGTTCGGTAGTCTGGTAGTGCCCACAGACCATTCTTACCGCTTTGCCGCTGTTCAGATTTTTATAAAAACACACGCTAAAGAATTACCATTCGAAGATGAATTGACTTTCCTGTAAGACCACTAATCCTTCCCCATCAACACCACAGTCCCGGATTCTCTTTGCGTTTCTCCGGTGGTTAGTCGGACTTGGGCGGTCCAGATGTAGGCTGAAGCTGGTGCTAGCTGTCCATTGAGGTAACCATCCCAGCCGATACGCCCGTCGTTTGGAAGGAAGTTATAAGCTTCGAAGAGCTGTGCGCCCCAGCGGTTGAAGACCTGGAAAGACAGCACTTCCTCCACTTGCAGGGTACTGGCATAAATAGCCACGTAGTCGTTTGTTCCATCACCGTTCGGAGAAAAAACATTGGGGACATAGACGGGTACGCGCCCATCGACGGCAACGAAGGTGACCAGACTATCCGTACAGCCGTAAATGTTATCTATCGCCAAGCTTATGGACTGGCTACTAGGAGCGCTTAAGGTAGGTGTTGGGCAAACGGGGCAATCGAATAGCTCCGCCGGGTGCCAGCGGTAAGCAAGAATTTGATCGGGAGGTACTCGGTACTCCGGTTCGACAACTACACTATTCGCAATTTCCTGGGGAACAAAGCTGGGAAGCCGCGCCGGAATACTGATGGCCTTGGGAAAGAAAAAGTCAGGTTGGACAATTTCACAACCGACGGCATCCTGAATGCGTAGTCGGTAATACTGTCCTTCTTCCAGTTGCTCGAAACCACTGCTGTCCCAGTAATCGACACCGTTGATGCTATAGCGATAGGGCGGGCGCCCACCCCCAGCCGAAGGGCGTAAGGGAGGACGACGGACTTCGTTACAAGTCAGGTCAACGGGTTGCAATGGATCGGGATCGCGCAGATTCAATACCCTTTCATCCGAACAACCAAGCGCATCAACTACTCTGAGGGAGTAGTTGCCGGCCGGGAGGCCGCTGATGTCTAAGCCAGTGGGGGTAATGCCCGTCCATTGGTAGTCGTAAGGCGGAACCGTTGGCAGGTGGGTAACCGAAATGGCCCCATCCCGCTCGCCGGCGCAGGTCGGATTGACTAATTTGGGATTAATTGCTGGCTCGTAAAAATCTGCACGGAGTATTTCGTCTACGCTTACCCGACAAGCAG
>JBCDGT010000834.1:0-1888 GCA_038750915.1 Bacteroidota bacterium | reverse complement strand
GTTGTGGTAGCTGATGGTGGAAGTGCCGTATACGCGCTGCTGCTCGTCGTCTAGGCGAATCTCCATATCATAGTCGGCCTGCTGCTGCCAGTATTCGTGGCCAGGGGCACCAGCAGCATTACGGTAAACATTGGGGGTAGGTAGCTCGGTATAAAGCTGTCGGAATGGGTTTTTGTTGACGTTCTCCGTCTGGGCGTTCAGTCCTCCCGCGAGCAGTAGGACTAACGCCAACAAGGTATGTTTGGTCATTTGAGGTAGGTTAATAAAATTAATCGTTGTCTCCGCAAGATACGGCATTACTGCAACACAGTTTCAGACAAGAGGTTTTGGGCGCGAACGCAGGTGCGATGCTAGAGAACTGGGAGCTGGGAACTAGGCGCTACGCTGCTAGGACGTCCTAAGGCTTTCTTGGAGTACATAGTGCGTCCAGTTCCTAGCTCCCTAGCTCCTAATACTGCACCTGCGTCCACGCCAGATTGTTCCACGTGGAACATTTCAAATTCAACGAGCTATATGTGGGCTAAAAAAAGGATTGTTCCACGTGGAACAATCCCTCTTCTGAAGCAGAAAGAATTACAACATTAACCGTAGTGCTCTAGCAACCAAGCCCGAACGGGCTCGTAATTAGTCCCCATTAAGGTACTTACCTTACGCTTATCGGTGAGTTCTGCTAGGCGTCCGGGGACTTCGATGGCATGCCCGAGGATGCGCTCTACGTCGGGTTTAAACTTACTAGGGTGAGCGGTTTCCAGGATAACGCCGCGGGTATTAGGGTTCGATTTTTGCCATTCCGTGAGGGCTAGATAACCCACCGCACCGTGGGGATCGATCACGTAACCAAAGTGAGATTCGACTTCTCTGACGGCCTCTTCCGTTGCAGCATCGTCATAAGCGTAGCCCGTGACCAGTTCCTTCATGGCTGCGTGAGTAGTAGGGGAGTGAGGGTCCAAGCCGTTCACCTGTCCGTATAAATTCAGCATGCGAGCAAAGTTACTGGGCGCACCTACGTCCATTGCGTTAGAAAGTGTTGGTACCGACGGGCGGGGAGCGTATACCCCAGTTTCCAAGTACGTAGGTACTACATCATTGCGGTTAGTTGCGGCGATAAATTGAGTAACGGGGAGTCCCATTCGCTTGGCCAAAAGTCCGGCAGTGAGGTTGCCGAAATTGCCACTAGGAATACAAAAGGCAATCGGATCACCCACTGCACCCAGTTGTTTGTAAGCTTCGAAGTAATAGAACGACTGAGGAATAAGCCGAGAAATATTAATGCTATTAGCCGAGCTGAGGCGTACTTGTTGTCGCAAGTCCTGATCCAGGAAAGCTTTTTTCACGATGGCCTGGCAATCGTCAAAAGTACCGTCAACTTCCAGCGCATGAATATTATGACCTAGGGTAGTCAGTTGCTTTTCCTGTAGTAAACTCACCTTTCCTTTAGGGTACAGGATGACTACCTCAATGCCGGGAGTTTGATAAAAACCCGCAGCAACGGCGCCTCCGGTATCTCCAGAAGTAGCGACTAGGATAACTAACTTCTGATCGTTTCCCTGATTAAAGTAGCCCATGAGACGCGACATAAAACGCGCACCAAAGTCTTTGAAGGCTAAGCTAGGGCCGTGAAAAAGTTCGAGTACGTGTCGCTTTTCGTCTAGCTTGATTATCGGAGCAGGGAAGTTAATGGCATCGTAGACCAGGGCTTTCAAATCTTCCGCAGGCACATCATCACCTAATAAGTGCTTACTTACCTGATAGCCAATCTCCGCAAAAGACATATACGGGAGCTCTTTAAAGAAGGAATCCGGAAGAGGTTCAAGCCTTTCCGGCATATAAAGTCCATTATCCGCGGGCAGTCCCCGAAAGATGGCCTCCGCCAAACCGGCCTTATGAT
>JBCDGT010000833.1:0-1893 GCA_038750915.1 Bacteroidota bacterium | reverse complement strand
GTACTGGGGAAAACCAATCGCCCCAACTGGAATGGCAGCATGCACCAGAAGGGACTAAAAGTTTTGCCGTTACGATGTATGACCCCGATGCCCCTACCGGAAGTGGTTGGTGGCACTGGGTAGTTTTTGATCTTCCGGCGGACGTCACTAAACTAGCCTCAGGAGCTGGCAACCCCGACTTGAAGCTTATGCCTGAAGGAGCAGTCCAAAGTATCACTAATTACGGAGCCCCTGGCTATGGTGGCCCTTGTCCGCCTGAAGGCCATGGTTTACATCAGTACGTTATCACCGTTTACGCACTGAAGACGGATAAACTGGGTTTAGAGGAGGCGACTAATCCGGCTACCGTTGGGTACTATTTGTGGAACAATACACTCGCAAAGGCCAGTATTGTGATGTACTATCAGCGATAGCAAGGATGATTAACTTGAACAACGGTAGTCGTAATTTTTACGCTACCAATAAGCACTGGATTTAATAGGCGTGGGGAAATAAGTGGAAAATATTTCCTCCGCCTATCGCCATCGCGACATTCCCAACACTCTCCCCCCGCCGATCAAGACCCATTTAAACAAACCACCAGCCCCCTCGTTTCCCAAAGAAAACGAAAAGCTATGCGTTTATCGCTGATTGCCTTGTTTAGCCTTGCCTGTTTAACGGTATCTTGCCAGACCAAGTCCGTCGCGGAAGCGAAGGAACAGACCTACCCCGTCGAGAAGACGGTGGAAGAGTGGAAGGCCCAACTGACTTCCGAGCAGTTCTACATCCTGCGCGAGCAGGGTACGGAGCGTGCGTTCACCGGGGAGTACTGGGACAACAAGAAGAAAGGAACCTACTACTCCGCCGCTACGGGGCAGCCGCTGTTCCGTTCCGAGACCAAGTTCAGGTCGGGGACCGGTTGGCCGAGTTTCTACCAGCCTATTACTGAGGATGCCGTGGTGGAGCACGTCGACAAAAGCTACGGGATGGTTCGCACCGAGGTAGTGGACAGTGGCAGTGGCTCTCACCTCGGCCACGTGTTCAACGATGGTCCTGCACCCACAGGGCTGCGGTACTGCATGAACTCGGCCTCCCTGATCTTCGTCGCTGACGGCGAGGAACCGCCAGCGATCGTGAAGGCGTGGGAAGAGGAGTTTGGTAAATAAGGGAAATCTCCAACAAATGCTAATGCTCAGCAGAAATTGTGAGCATTAATTAATGCAACTTTGTTGCATTTAGGTGCTACATAGGTTACCTTTGTGGGCGTTGTGGTTTATAGAAGAACCGCTGGTTGAATCGGACCAAAGCCTAACGGTAAATGACATTAGCAAACGTAATCATCGTGGGTGCTGGCCCAGCCGGTATCGGCGTAGCTTCCTTACTGCAGCAAACGAATATTGATTATCTTATCCTCGAGAAAAACGACATCGGGTCTTCTTTTTCTGCGTGGCCGGTCAATATGGAGATGATCACGCCTTCGTTTCCGAGTAATGCCTTTGGTCAGATGGATCTCAATTCCATTTGTGAAGCTACTTCGCCGGCTTTCGCTTTCAGTAAAGAGCATTTGACCGGAGAGGAGTATGCCGGTTACCTTATGGCGGTTGCGGATAATTTTGACCTCAAAATTCAGGGAGACTCCGAAGTGGTAAGCGTTCGTCAACACCGTGGAGATTGGCTCGTAGTAACTAACCATGACCAGTATCTTGCTAAATACCTCATCTGGGCCGCGGGTGAGTTCCAGAATCCGCAAATGGCTAATCTTGAGGGGGCGGAACACTGTATTCATAACTCTTTGATTAGGTATCCCGAGATGATCAAAGGAGATGACTTCGTAGTGATCGGTGGTTACGAAAGCGGAGTACAGATGGCCTATAACTTAGTGGAAAATGGGCAAAGCGTAATCCTGGTCAACCC
>JBCDGT010000832.1:0-1895 GCA_038750915.1 Bacteroidota bacterium | reverse complement strand
TAGCGGGAGACGGGGGCTAGAGAAGGGTCTCGAACGGCGAGAAAACAACCGTAAGCCATTAAGCCTATTCCGAACATCCACCAAGGGAAATGATTGTTTTTCTCGGGAGTAGGAGGGAGGAAACTTAACAAAACATTAGCACAGCGCTCCGGCTGGTCTCTTCCCGTACAGGAAGGGTCAGAAGGCCCCCCACTTGAGGCCACCGCAGGACTAAAATTACCAAGAAAAACCTCTTCGCTTTGGCAGTCCGCTAAACTAAGACTGTAGCCGACTTTTGTGGGTAGCCGATCCATCACCCTTGCGGTGGTAGCCACTAATTGATCGTAATCAACCGATCGTTCTAGACCTAGTAAGTAGCCTCCTTTTGGGTGGGTAGTTACCGCCGGAAGCGTGGAAGTACTATCCCCCAAACACTGGAGGTATTCATGGCCAATTTGCCGCAAGATCAGGGGTTCCTGCTCCTTACTCCACTGGGGAGCATCCGCCTCTCCCCGAGTAACGGAGAGTAGCAGTAAGACCAGGCCTAAACCAATAGCCACGAAGGCAAGCGCACGATTCATATTACAAAAATAAGGGTCGGGAGCGGCTAAAACATTGATTTACCGCCCATTTACATCCTTTTACATTTGAGTTGCGGCTCTGCCCCGGCCCGCCTTTACCTTGTCAACATGAAAAATCAGCATCTTTTACAATATATATTAACTGGGCTCCTACTCTTTGCGATCCAGCTTAGTGGACAAACTGATTACGTCCCAATTGTTGTCAGTACGGATGCGGGTAATAGTTGGCATCCGCAGGCAGAAGGCCTGCCTGCCACTGCCAAAGTAAGTGCCTTAGTAGAAAATGAAAAAACACTTTGGGCCGCCACGGACGCCAACGGGGTCTATCAGCTCAGGGAAGGTGCGGCCCAGTGGGAAGCTACCAGCCAGGGCTTACCAAAAAACCTTGACATTAACGCACTGGCCGTACGGGGCCAAGGGGCGGTAGTCGGTTCTTTCCGGCAAGGAGTTTATTACTCTTCCGACGGGGGGCAACACTGGCGAAGACCAATCTTCCCCATCCCAGGTATCTCCGTCAGGGCCCTACTCTTTTTATCAGATAACGAGCTCCTCGCTGGAACGGATAACGGGCTCTACCATTCCGCCGATGGTGGCGCCAATTGGTTTGAATGGACCAAATCGCCACAAGTAAATGACCTATTATTACTAGACAACATCCTTTATCTGGGGCGAGCCGACGGGCTTTATCGCAGCAACGACCAAGGAAAAACCACAACCAAATTATTAGGCGTTACTACCGGAGAAATTCTAGCCGATGATGGTTACCTCTACTCCCTGCCTACGGGTGGTGACATTTTTCGTGCTCCTCTCGGCACCACTAACTGGACCACACCAACTACAGCGCCAAACTTTATCACAGCAGTGGGCTTACCCGCTACGCTCTATGCCGGGCTTCATCACGCCCACGTCAGCTGCGGCACTTTTAAGGCCGCCCCCGGGATGCCCGAAGACGTTGGCTTTAGGCTTATTCTCGATACACCAAGCGGCTGGGTAGCGGCTTGCTTGCAACGACGATAAACATTTCTCCCACCTACTTTAATCCGTCTAAGACTGTCGGAAGCAAAATTTCATAAAACCTACCCCACTCTCCCTAAATCTTAATCATGCCCCTTAATCACTTTCCGCTCATCCTGCTCCTAATCCTTATGGCCTGCACCTCCGGCCGCGCCCAAAACCTTGAAGAGAATTACGAATTACCGTCCCTCAGTCCTTTGGGAAAGGTGGAACAAATCGTTGGTAATACTACGATCACCGTGACTTACGAACGCCCCAGCGCCCGTGGACGGAAAATATTTGGTGGCTTAGTCCCCTGGGATAAGGTATGGCGCACCGGAG
>JBCDGT010000831.1:0-1913 GCA_038750915.1 Bacteroidota bacterium | reverse complement strand
CCCCGGTTGGATTTACTCCGCAGACTTACTGGCGCTGATGGGGGCTAGTCCGGCAGTGATCGAGCAAGGGGTAGGGTATACCCGTATCATGTTTGCGAGCAATGTGGTTATCATGCTGCTCTTCGTTATCAACGGTATCTTTCGTGGGGCTGGGGAAGCGGCTAAGGCCATGCGGGTGCTCTGGTTAGCCAATGGCATCAACATTATCCTTGACCCGATCTTTATTTTTGGCCTAGGGCCTATTCCGGGCTTTGGCGTCGAAGGGGCGGCTATTGCCACAACTATTGGTCGTGGGGTTGGGGTGCTCTATCAGTTGTATCTATTGTTTGGCGACCGGTCCGTGGTGAAAATGGGCGAACGCGCTTGGATTATCGATTGGTCAATGCAGGAACGTATTGGCCGGATTGCTTCAACGGGGGCCTTCCAGTACTTGATTGCTTCCGCAAGTTGGGTGTTTCTCATGCGCATCGTTGCCGCTTTTGGTGATGCGGCAGTGGCGGGTTATACCGTCTCCATCCGGCTAATCCTCTTTACCCTCCTTCCGGCCTGGGGGCTGGCTAATGCTGCGGCCACTTTCGTCGGCCAAAATCTAGGAGCCAAGCAACCGGAGCGAGCCGAACGCGGAGTGTGGGTTACCCTTAGGGTTACGACTTTTTATTTGCTGACGCTCTCCTTGGGCTATTACTTTTTTGCGCAACCGCTGGTGCAGGCATTTGTAGAAGAGGTAGAGGCCGTAGCCTTTGGTATTCAGTCCTTGCAGCTTTTTGCTTTGGGGTACGTCCTCTTCGGAGTAGGTATGATTCCAGTACAAGCCTTCAATGGTGCGGGGGATACCCGTACCCCCACCCTCATCAATTTTATCTGTTTCTGGCTCATCGAGATTCCGTTGGGCTACTATTTAGGAAAAGAGTTGGGCTACGCCGTGGAAGGCGTTGTAGGGGCTGTAGTTATCGCTGAGGCAGTTTTGGCTGCCCTGGCGGTTTGGTTGTTCTGGCGGGGGAAGTGGAAAGGGACGGAAGTGTAAAAAGAAGGCAGGACGGACAAGGATGGCTATTAGTGGATGGCGGCTATATATTTCCCGTTGGGGAAATAAAAGGCTAACTAGACTTTCATGCACTTCATCCGAACCTTCTTGTTACTGGCCTTACTCCTAATCGTACAAGCCGGAGTAGCACAATCGAGCATTGATTCTGCTACCACTAAAAGTTGGGCTGCCGAATTTGGTAAGCCCGCTAAAGCTTATCACCCAGAAACTTGGTTCCACCTCATTGGTGGTAATGTAGCGAAGAAAGGGCTTACCGCTGACTTACGGGCCATCAAGTCAGCTGGGTTACGGGGAATACAGCTATTTCACGGTCGAGGAGGGAAGTGGCCAGGTGTGTCACCTCAGATGCAAACACTTAGCCCTCCCTGGGATGATCTGATCTCTTTCGTTGGCCAGGAAACGGAGCGACTCGACCTGGATTTTACGATGCAAAATTGCCCCGGCTGGGCTATGTCTGGCGGACCTTGGATTACGCCAGAAGTAGCCATGCGGCATTTGATTTGGAGCCGCCAGGACATCCGGGGAGGTAGAGAATTAGTTGTGGATATAGCTACCCCTCAACCGAGTGAGGAACCGTGGCGAGATTACCGCGACGTAGCCGTTTTGGCCTTCCCTACACCGAATGGAGATACCGGTCAGCGGTTAACTCCCGAAAAAGTAAACAGTAACCGTCTGGAATTGCCCTGGGAAGCTCTACTGGCCGGAGAAAATGGAGCGAGTGTAGAAGTACCTGTGAGTGATACCCTGACTTACCTGGAAGTAAGCTTTGCCGAACCGGTTCCTTTGCGTTCCCTCGCCCTCCCTCCGGTGGAGTCGCTGCTGAAGCGGCGCAACTTTGACCCCGCTTCTTCTATCCGCCTGGAGGCTT
>JBCDGT010000830.1:0-1953 GCA_038750915.1 Bacteroidota bacterium | reverse complement strand
GAATATTTGGCCAGGTAATTATCGGTATCATTTTCGAGTACCGGTGTCTCTTTCACCAAGGTGGCGGCGTAGAAGAAAGGTTCTTCTTCCCGTGTTTTCTCCGTTTTGAAAACGCTCCACTTACCGTTCCGCTCACTGCTGTAGACGACGGACTTACCCTCTGGGCCCCAGGTCACGAAGCGTTCTTGTTCGGGGGTATTGGTCAGTCGTTTCGTGAACGACTCTTCCACCGAAGTTACAAACACCTCTCCGCGGGCAATGAAGGCAATTTCTTTACCACTGGGCGAGATGGACATCTCGCTGATGCCCCCGGCAATGGAGATGAATTTGTCGTTGTTGTTCTTATCCTGAGTGATGATATTCACCCTCACTTTTTGGGGCTCTTCCCCTTCGCGCATAGTGTACAACTCCCCGTCGTAACCAAAACACAAGGTGCCATTGCCCATGCTCAGGAAGCGAACTGGGTGTAGCTCGTAATTGGTCAGTTGCTGATCACTGTTGGCATCGGCCAATGTCCTTTTGTGGACGTTGAAAGTCCCGCCTCTTTCACTGAGGTAGTACATGTTATTTTCGTCCGTCGCGAACACCGGTTGCCGATCTTCCGCCACGTGGGTAGTGATCATTTTGTGCTCCTTGGTCTTAGTATTGTACGTCCAGATGTCGCGGGCGATAGCGGAGGTATGATGCTTGCGGTATTCATCCTCTCCTCCTTTTTTATCTTGGTAGATTAGGGTTTCTCCATCGGAACTGACTTGAACTGCCTCCGCAGGAAAGGTAAGCACCTGGTCTACCCGACCGCCACTGACGGGCACCGAGTACAATTCCGATTGGGAGCGGTGCGGAAACTGTCGGTGGTCGACATCATCCTGTCGGATACCGCCAAATAAGACCGTATCATCTCCGTCGGTAAAGGTGTAGGGCACCTCATTATTACTATGAAAAGTCAATCGGGTTGCCATCCCGCCGTTAGCGCTCATAACGTAGACATCGAAATTACCGTAGCGCTCGGAAGCAAAAGCGATTTTACTGCCGTCTTCACTCCACACGGCTTTGTAGTCGTGAGCGTCGTGGTAAGTTAGTTGAATCGCGTCGCCACCAGCAACGGGTACTTTGTAGAGGTCGCCTTTATAGGTAAAGGCAATTTGTTCTCCATCCGGAGAAATGGCTGCGTGCCGTAGCCAACTCGGTGTCTCTTGGGCTAAAAGGCTAGTGGCAAATAAGATACTTAAAAGGAAAATAGTGCTTCTCATGCTTGGGGTATGTGGTTAGGCAAGGCTTTGCGAGTCGCAATATCTTACATTATTCGGTAGCAGACTGGCAGATGACGGTGGTATATGGTCATTGAGCGAACACACTTAAGGGTTTTGCGGGCGGCGGCGCGCAGGTGCTAGAAAGATTTTAGGTAGAGCAAGGTGCTGAAATCACAAATACTGCTGTAATTCTCGCTTAAAATAATTGGCACTATCAGCGGCACTTTGCAGAGCGTTGTGGGTAAAATTACCGCCTTGCTCTAAGTAGTAATATTCAAGTCCAGAAGATACCGGATCCGGCAAAACCTCATGATAATTGATGGAACCATTGCCCAGCTCAGTATAGTCGCGGGACACCTTATGCATGTCCTTGATGTGCCACATGACGAAACGGCCAGGCTGCTGCTTGACAAGTTCTTTAGGCGTGGTCGTTGCCGCATGCATTACCCAGTACATATCGATTTGCAGCTTTACCAACTCTGGGTCGGTCTCCCGTAAAATGATGTCGTAGCCATTCTCACCCTTATGGTTTTCGAACTCAAAACCGTGGTTATGGTAGGCGAATTGTAGTCCTGCGGCTTTTACTCGCTCGCCGATCAAATTGAGTATCGCTGGGAGGCGCTTGAAAGTCTCCAGCGTTCGTTGCTCGGGGGCCATCCAGGGCCAGGTGATGTAAGGCATCCCCAGCCTATGTGCACCTTTG
>JBCDGT010000829.1:0-1957 GCA_038750915.1 Bacteroidota bacterium | reverse complement strand
GTCTTGGATGATGACCCTACGGGTACCCAAACTGTTCACAACATTCCGGTGCTTACGGAGCTTAATGAGGAGGCTTTGGCCGCTGAATACGCACAGGGTAATAAATTCTTCTTCCTGCTTACCAACTCAAGGGCGTACCCAACGGAGAACGTTGTAGCGACAACCCAGGCCATTGGCGAAGAAATTCGCGCGTTTTGCCGAGCTAGCAACCTTAAGCCACTAGTCATCATCAGGGGAGATTCGACCTTGAGGGGGCATTTCGACGAGGAGGACCTAGCCCTGGCAGCTGCATTAGAACAACCTCACCACTACCCATTTCTGATTCCCGCCTTTTTCGAAGGTGGCCGATACACTATCAATGATGTCCACTACGTACAGGAGGGGCAACAGTTGGTTCCCGCAGCTCAAACCCCTTTTGCTAAAGACAGAACCTTTGGTTATGATTCCTCTGACTTAAAAGAATGGGTAGCTGAGCAAACGAGCGAAGGCCAGCGGTTTTCACCTCCCGTTAGCATTAGTATCACTAACCTCAGAACTAAATTCCCTACCGCCTTACGCGATAAGATTGCGGGTAAACAGACCGACCAAGCCTGCATCATCAATGCAGCGGATTACACTGATCTCAAGCGAGCCGCCCTTGCAATTCTTCGCTTTGCCTACAAGCCGTTGATCCGGTCTTCTGCTTCCTTTGTAGCGGCCCTGCTAGGGCAGCCACAACTACCCTTCCTCACCTTTCCGCGCACTTCCAATCGTGGCGCCTTATTTCTTGTTGGTTCGCACGTACCGAAAACGACTAGCCAGGTTGAACACTTACTGATCAACTTCCCGCTGGCCGAGTACCAAATTCAAGTACGCTCTTTAGTCGAAAATCCCACTCTATACTTATCGCCAAAAGAATACGCTAAGGATGTAGACAAGAAAATTACGGAAGGAATTGATGTGGTGATCTACACCAGTCGGGAATTCTACGCCGCACCCAAGGGCAAGAAGAATCTGGACATTTCCCGTCTTGTTTCCCAATTCTGCCTCTCGATCATTCGCGAATTGAGCGTGCAGCCATCTTTATTACTTACCAAAGGAGGAATCACCTCTAGTGACGTAGCTACTGAGGCTCTTGGCGTTAAACGTGCCCTGGCTCTGGGACAAGTACAGCCCGGCGTCCCTACCTGGGAACTGGGGCCGGAAAGTAAGTTCCCAGGCATGCCCTTTGTCATCTTCCCTGGTAATGTTGGACGGGAAGATAGCCTTAGTTCCATTTTGCAAAATACCCTGATATGAAAGGTCGCTACTTCGTGGCTGCTGGCATGTTTCTGCTGGCCTTATTGCTTTATGTCGACCGAGTGTGCATCTCGGTAGCCAAAGAATCTATTGCCGGAGATCTCGCCCTTAGCGACAAAGAAATGGGCTGGGTCCTTTCCATTTTTGCGCTCGGGTACGCGCTTTTCCAAGTTCCCAGTGGGCTAATGGCCGATAAATTCGGGCCCCGAAAAGTACTAACGGGTATCGTCACTATTTGGTCAGCTTTAACTGCCCTCACTGGTGCGGCCTGGAACTTCGTCTCTTTGCTGTTGGTCCGTTTTGCTTTCGGTGCGGGCGAAGCGGGTGCTTTTCCGGGCATGGCTAGGGCCACTTATAGTTGGATTCCGCTCCGCGAACGCGGAATGATTACGGGCTTAAATTTCTCGGGTTCCCGCCTGGGAGCAGCCTTTGCCCTACCATTTGTCGCTTGGCTGATTACTGATTTCGGATGGCGCAACGCTTTCCTAATCTTAGGCGGCATTGGAGTTGCCTGGGCGGTTGCTTGGTGGTTCTCTTTTCGGGATCGCCCCGAAGATCATCCTGCCTTAAGTAAGAAAGAAAACTTCCCACGCCGCTCGCGTGCGCATAAGCTCATTGCAAAAGCAACATGGTGTCGGGAGGTGGCGATGAAGGGAAAGGGTGTGTTTGTGGTGCGAGC
>JBCDGT010000828.1:0-1963 GCA_038750915.1 Bacteroidota bacterium | reverse complement strand
ACCCACTCCGACGATGAAGGCTTGGTTCTTCCTCCGAAGCTGGCGCCCATTCAGGTGACCATTGTTCCGATCCCTAAGCCTTCTGATATCCTCGACGAGAAGGCCCACGAGATTATGGCGGAACTCAAAGCGCGTGGCATCCGTGTCAACTACGACAACGACGATAAAAAACGTACTGGCTTCAAATTTGCCGAAAGCGAGTTGAAGGGCATCCCCGTCCGTCTCGGTCTCGGTAAGCGTGATCTGGAAAACGGTACGATCGAAGTCGCTCGCCGGGACACCAAGGAAAAAACCAGCCAGCCGCTGGAAGGAATCGTCGATTATGTTGCTAATCTGCTCGACGACATCCAGGAAAACCTTTTCGCTACGGCCGTAAAGTTCCGTGAGGAACACAGCCACCACGTTGATACCATGGAGGAATTCAAGGCCATCCTGGATCGCGACGTTCCTGGCTTCATCTACGCCCACTGGGACGGTACCGTGGAAACGGAGAAGAAGATCAAAGAATTGACCAAAGCCACTATCCGCTGTATTCCTAACGACTCCCAGCCAGAGGAAGGGAAGTGTATCCTGACGGGTAAGCCAAGTTCACGGCGGGTTATTTTTGCTAAGGCTTATTGATCCTTCATCCGCCAACGAATAGCGGTGAAAAGCTTGTCGAGATCATGGTAATATCCCTCCAGTTTATTGTACTTATTAACCAGTAAGTAAATCGGCCGGCGGGGATAGGCTAGCTTTTCAATCAGTGAATTTTTATCCAGTGGATCACTCCAGAAATGGGGCCAGGAAAATTTTTGGTCACGTACGTACAGTCGCCATAAAGCTTGGCTGTTATCCGCATTGACGCTGATGATGGGGAATGACGTCAATAAAGAATCTTGTTGTAGCATCTCTTGAATGAGCTGATGGTCGCGCTGGCTGGCCGGATCATCCGAGCGGTAAAGATTTAGGACATAAAAATCTGTTTCCGGCCTTTCCAGCTTTATTCCCTTACCGTTGAGGGTGATGAGGGGGTACTTACGGAGTTTTCCGGGAGCGTTGCTGGTTAAAATTACCCCCCTTCTTACTAAGGCTCTCGCCCAGGGATGCCGGAAAAGTGGTGGTGGCGTTTGGTACGCTAAGGCCAGTTTTAGGGTGTTCAAATCGGCCCGAGTCAGGTTGGGTAAATCCATATAGGCGGCTAGAAACCGGAACCCCATTAAATTCCACTCGGATTCGTAGTAGGCGGTACTGATGGCAAGTTTTATCAATTCAGCTTGACCAGCATCACTGATTTTTTTCAACTTTTCCAAGTACCAATTATTGGCTGGTGAAAGCCCGACGGAATCGACTTGTCCTTTTCCGGCCTCTATGGATAAATAAACATTCGCGGTTGGCGCATCAACCCAAAAACCTTGCTCCCCGAAGGAGTGGCCGCCGCCAAAAGTTTCTATGGTTACAGCGTCGACGGGGTCGAAAATACTGATGTCTAGTAGTAGGGTGTCCTGGATGAAAGCAAAGCCGTAGGGTAGGGTGTCCAGGCTGGTACTTACGGCAATACTGTCGATGATGAAGCCCGTTTCGCCCTTGATAAAGGCAATATTGGTATTCGTTCGTGCTACAACTCCTCTGCGAGTTTGGGCGCGGCCGCAGGTGCAGAGCAAGGTGAAAAGCAGGGTAATTAATAGAGGAAGTCTCATGCCCACAAGATACCCGGAGGTGGAAATAGCAGGTGTTATCGAAGTATTAAAGTTTTATGGAGCGCTTTATTATTACTAGACTTGTAAAGGAATTAGAAAAATGAATAAGGTATTGCATTGATATGGCTGAGTATTAAATAAGGGCAGTAGGTTATTCGATAACGAGAATTCACCTTCTTAAGTTAGGCGTAAAATTATTTTGTCACGCTACTCCTAGTTGCTACTTATAAAAAGTGTAGTCAACACCTTGGACATGCTCGTGATCTATAGTAATAAGTAGGTGT
>JBCDGT010000827.1:0-1981 GCA_038750915.1 Bacteroidota bacterium | reverse complement strand
GGCTGTCAGATGAATTTTTCCGATTCTGAGATTGTTGCTTCCATCCTCGGTGAAGCTGGCTACGGCCCCACTCGAAATATGGAGACAGCTGATCTGATCCTAGTGAATACCTGTTCAATCCGCGAAAAAGCGGAGGATACTGTCCGCAAGCGCCTTCGTGTGTTTAATAAGGTAAAAAAAGCCAAACCAGGCACGATGATCGGGGTGCTGGGCTGCATGGCCGAACGGCTGAAGGCGAAGTTTCTCGAGCAGGAAAAGCTGGTCGATATCGTCGTAGGCCCGGATGCTTACCGCGACTTGCCTAACCTCGTTGCCGGCGCCGAAGAGGGTGAAAAGGGCGTCAATGTTTTCCTCAGTCGGGAAGAGACCTATGCGGACATTAGCCCGGTACGGCTCCAATCCAATGGAGTCACGGCCTTTATCAGCATCATGCGAGGCTGTGATAACATGTGCTCTTTCTGCGTAGTGCCCTACACCCGTGGTCGGGAACGTAGCCGTAATGCTTTCAGTATCGTTGCCGAAGCAACCGATCTTTTCGACAAAGGTTTCCGAGAAGTCACCTTGCTGGGCCAGAACGTAGACAGCTATAAGTGGACCAACCCCGAGACGGAAGAAACCGTCAACTTCGCCCAACTGCTCACCATGACAGCCGCCGTAGATCCACGTTTGCGTATCCGCTTCAGCACCAGCCACCCCAAAGACATTACCGACGAGGTACTCTACGCCATGCGCGACCACAAGAACGTCTGTAAATATATTCACCTTCCCGTTCAGTCTGGCAATTCTCGAATTCTCGACTTGATGAACCGGACCTACGACCGCGAATGGTACAAAGCTAAAGTGGACCGTATTTATGAGATCATGCCGGACTGCGCCATTAGCTCCGACATTATCACCGGCTTCTGTTCAGAAACCGATGTAGAACACGAAGACACCCTAAGCATGGTGGAATACGTTAAGTATTCCATGAGTTATATGTTCTTTTACAGCGAACGCCCCGGCACCCCAGCTGCGCGCAAACTAGAAGATGATGTTCCACTTGCCACTAAGAAACGGAGGCTGCAGGAAGTGATTAATCTGCAGACAGACATCAGCCGTCAGCTCAACGCTCAACAAGTCGGGAAGACTTTCGAGGTCCTCATCGAAGGAGACAGCAAAAAGTCGGACCAGGAGTGGAAGGGACGTACGACCCACAATCGTATGGTGGTTTTCCCCAAAGTGGGTGCGCAAAAACCGGGCGATTACGTCACGGTAAAAATTATTGACTCGACCAGCGCCACGCTATTCGGTGAATTCGTTGCTCATGGCTAACCTAGACTCCATCAAACGCCGCTACGGCATTGTCGGCCGTTCTTCCGCCTTAGAGAACGCGCTCCAAACGGCTGTCCGGGTAGCTGGCACCGATCTTTCCGTGCTTATTTCCGGAGAATCCGGCGTCGGCAAAGAGGTCGTTTCAAGAATTATTCACGACAGCAGTTCCCGCAAACATGAAGGCTTCATTGCCATCAACTGCGGTGCCCTGCCTCCGGGAACCATTAATAGTGAGCTGTTCGGCCACGAAAAAGGCGCTTATACCGACGCCCGTTCCGACCGTAAGGGTTACTTCGAAACCCTTAACGGAGGCACAATCTTCCTGGATGAAATTGGGGAAATGCCCCTGAGGACCCAATCCTTCCTCCTCCGCGTATTGGAAAACGGAGAATTTATCCGGATGGGCTCCAACAAAGTACAACGGACCGACGTGCGGGTGGTAGCCGCCACCAATCGCAGCCTTATCGATCGGGTAGCCGATGGTAAATTCCGCGAAGACCTTTATTATCGCCTTGCGACTGTGCCCATTGAGGTACCATCCCTGCGCGAGCGCCCCGAAGACGTCTACCTGCTCTTTCGCTACTTCGCTAACAATTTCGCCGAAACCCAAAGGATTGAGTCGATTCAACTCGATGAAGAAGCCCGCTGGCTACTGGAAAACTACAGTTGG
>JBCDGT010000826.1:0-1986 GCA_038750915.1 Bacteroidota bacterium | reverse complement strand
GTTTGGCCTGATAATCTCAAAGAAGTAGTTGTATTGATCACACAATCCTAAAGAATTGCATAGTACTAAACAGACCTGGTCGGTTCCAGCGTAACGCGCTGCCTGGTAACGGAAGTCATTATTTTGGTTGAGTCCGTTCAGGAATAAAGACAACTGCTCAGTACCTAAGTAATCATCTTCGCAGTCAATAAAGTCACGGCAAGCTAAGCCACCCGGAAGGTTATCCGCTGGGACGCTAATTTCAATACGCTCCTGCGGCTGTAATACTTCGGCGGGGAAGTTAAACGTCTGGGGTGCTCGCTGAACTAGCACAATGACGGTTTCAATACTGCCGCAACTATCTGCATTGGCCGTACAAAAAGCTAAGTCTAAAGTATCCAGTGCCTGGTCAATACCATCATTCGAAAAATAGGTGATCTGTTCTGCGTCCGCCACTAAGGAACCAGCGTTAAGGTTGTCGCAATTGAGGCAGAAAAAGGCGCTGCCAGCGGGATAGCCCGTGGTGTCCAGCGTAAGGTCAATAATACTGGAATCACCTGATGTGATCTGCACGATACCTTCCGGTAAAAGGTTGTCACAATCCATTTTGGCGAAGCTTGGCGAAGCAGCGCCTTTATTCGAACTACTTAGAAAATCATACCCGTCTAGAGGGACAACCTGTTGGGCGGAGAGGCCTGTAAAAAGAAGGGCGGCGAAGAGAAAGCAGAATAGACGTTGGTTCATGGAAAAACACTTTTTGTACGGGTCGTCATGGGGTAGACCCAATCGCATTAAATCACTTATTGGCAATCATCAGGCCTTGTGGCCTGGAGGTAAACCGTAATGGAGTTACCTACCCCTAGCATGCGGCCAGCGGGCGGTACTGTTTTGTAAACGAAAGCATCGGCTTTGCTATTGGCTGATTCGGCACCAATAACTTCCCCAACGACTAAATTGGTCCCGCCCACGATAAATTCGGCTTCGCTAAAAGTGCGGCAACGTAAATTGGGAACGCTGACTTCTCCGGTTTGCCGCACGGTAACCACAAAGTCTAGCTTGCTACCCTGGGGAACTTTAACGCCCCGGCGCAGATCTTCGTCGGTAATCTTCTGATCATCGTAAAAGAAGTGCAGAATGGTATTTTCCTCTTGCTTGGGATCATAAATCTGCTCAGTAACGCTGTACTGTATTTTCAGGGCGTCTAGCTTTCGAGTATACACCTCATAGTCGTAATTACCTACGAGTAAAGGCAGTGGAATATCAGGAGCTTCACTGCTGAGCGCCGTCAAATAGATACTGCGGTTACTTTTGACGTTACTGTTGGCGCGGGGTGTTTGCTGTACTACTAAGCCCGGTTTCCGGAATGGATCAAAAGGACCTTCAATCACTTTAATCTTTAGCCCTTTTGCTTCCGCCACTTTGGTAGCTTCTTCAACGGTCATATCCACGAAGTTGGGCAGTTCAATAGCCTCCCCGTGGTTGGTGTACATGGGAAGCCAGGAGCGAAGCAATAAGAAGGCTAGTAAGAGACCCCCTACGAGTACCCCAACGTTTCGCCAGAAATAGGAATTGAGCACAAACGCTTTCGCATCTTCTAAAATTAGCTTCCACTTCGGAGTAGCTTCTGGATGGTCAGCCGGAGGCTTAGGTGGTTCCGGAGAAGTAGGGACTTCTTCCTGGAAAGAGGTGGATTCATTCGTCATAGTAGGAGGTATAACGTTAGTAGGGGCAACGGCCGTATGATCACGCGCTGGAGAAATATGGCTCACTTGCCTTGATTGGCGCTGGCGACCAAATGTGAGCAACTCATCAATGAATTGATAGGGCTGGTATCCAGCAATGGCGGCCTGGTGGAAGATTGCCGTGGCGGGTGTAATGCCGGGCAAACTGTTGATTTCAATGACGAGGGTTTCGGCGCGGCCGTCGGCAAAAATGCGGATAAAAGCATCAATCCGGCAGTAGCCACGAACGCCCATGGTTTCAGCTGCTTTGCGGAGATCACCTTTT
>JBCDGT010000825.1:0-1987 GCA_038750915.1 Bacteroidota bacterium | reverse complement strand
GTACTTTCTCCCCGGTAGGTATCCAGTTTCTGGAACACCTTTAGAAAGCCCTCCTGCAGTGCATCGTTGGCGAGGTCAAAATCGCCACAAATGCGGTAGCAAGCGGTGTACATCGCCCTGCTGTACCGATCATAGAGCTCCTTCTGGGCACGACGATCCTGCCGACGGCAGGCTTCAACGAGGTCTGCTTCGGTCATGTGAGCGGGGCTTGTGGGTGTGTCTGGCGTAGTCTTAATAATCCTAATCATCACGGTGAGGTTACTACAAAGAAACCCCAGCCGGAGCTAGGGTTGGTCGGGGGAGGGGGAAATTAGTGGCTAATTTCTTTAGGAGCTAGGGAGCTAGGAACTGGGAACTAGACGGCCTTCGGCCTCCTAGCAGCGCAGCTCCCAGCTCCCAGTTCCCAGTTCCCAGTTCCTAGAACCTATACGCTACGCTACCAATCCACCGCCTCGGCGCCTGATCTACGCGGAAGGTTTCTCCACCGATGGCGAAGTCTTCACCGTACTTGGCGAAGTTGCCGTCGTAGCGGACGTCTACGGTGATGGGGCCAATATCAATGGCGCCACCGAGGGTGTAGCCGAGGTTAAAGGAATCCCAGGTGCGTTCACGTCCATCCGCATCGCGGAGGTCGCTGGCGGAGGAAACGAAGAAGTGGCCTACAGGGCCGGCGTTCAGGCGCAGGAAAGCAAGTTTCCAGCTGGCCATTACGGGGACGTTGATGTCGTTGTACCGCTCTTCGAAAACTTGCATGACGTCTGAGTCGGGGTCATCGAGGCGGAAGTTGGTCTTAGCACTGTTCAGGGTCACTTCCGTCTGGATATCGAAGCGGTCGGAAAGGGGAATGCGAAGTAAGGCACCAAACTGAAAGCCGTATTCGGCTTCGGAGATGGCTTCGGCCAGCGTCTCGCGGCCACTCTGGCTAAGATCAAAGCGCTCTTCTTGTAGGGACTCGGTGGCCAGGCCGGCCTTAAGTCCGAATTCAATCTGAGCGGAAAGCGTGCAAGCAAACAATAAAAGCAGAGATACAGGAATGATACGAATAATCATAAAACAAGGCGTGTTGGTTAAATATGGTTAGGAAGCGTCAAAGTTCGGGGAGTAATTGCCCAAAAGGCGTTAAAAGGCGTTAAGGGGCTTGTTATTGTTACCTTAATGTTGCCGCAAAGACGAGCCTTTCACCAAAAACCTGGCTCTTTTACCCTAGGATGACACCTGCGTGCGCGCAGAATTGGTCTTTTGGTCTGGATACCAATAGAATAGTTGACCAATAGACCAACAGTCCAATACGCTACTCATCGACCTTCTCCTTGGATTTATCGAACCAATTTGCTGCTCCTCTATTTACCTTATATTTTAGGTGCATAACAAACGAATCAACCATGAAATTACTCTCTTTCCCAATCGGTGATGACCTCCTGGAGGTGTACAACAATATGTGGACCGGGGTAGAAACCGTAACCTACAATGGCCACGAAGTCAGTAGAGCCTTCAACTGGTTTAAAGGGGTCCATGAATTTGCCGTCGCGAGTCAGGATGGAGAAGCTACTGACTTCTTTAAGGTCATTATCCAGATGACTTATATGGGCACGATCACTGTCGATGTATTCCGTAATGACGAGTGCTTGCTGGCTCAAAGCGACGAGGCTCGTCAGCAGATGGAGCGGTCGCGCCGAGGCTTGGATATTAATAGTACACCTCGTTCTCGTAATCCCCGTCGAGCGCCTCGGGCATTGGAACGCGAACGGGAGTGGCGAGAAGAGGACCTGGTATAAGGCTTAGCTAAAACCATTCCTAAAAATAAAGGGGCTCCTACCTTACGGCGGGAGCCCCTTCTTATTTGGTTAGAGGGTAGCTGGATGGTTAATTACCAGATACGTACCCGTTCTGCGGGTGGTAAATACATGCCGTCGCCTTCTTTGATGTCAAAGGCTTCGTAGAAGGCATCAATATTTTGTAAGGGCTGGGTAGCGCGGTAACGGCCGGG
>JBCDGT010000824.1:0-1987 GCA_038750915.1 Bacteroidota bacterium | reverse complement strand
TAATCTTTTGGTGGGGTATTAACGCGTCGGCGTACCTTGTGATCGTTAAAGTATTCACAGCATTTATCCATGAAACATTTACTTACTGGCCTCGGTCTCGGCATTGTTTTCCTTACCGCGTGGCTTTTCTTACTCAGCAGCGAGCGTTCCACCGAAAGTACGGAGCCAGGTTCCTCTACCACAGCGCCGAGCGAAGACGTTTGGACTCCGGGGCAACTTCCCCAGAAAGTGCGCCCAGTAGACCTGTCCGGCCCCTTTACCTTTGCGGGAGAGGAAATTCCGGTTAGTAATTTTGACGTACGGGAGCGGCTGGATCAGGAATTACTCCGTAATGCTTACTTCCATCGTAATACTATCCTGCTGTTGAAGCGACGGACCCGCTACTTCCCGACCATCGAACGTATTTTGGCTGAGGAAGGTATCCCCGATGATCTCAAGTATTTAGCAGTTGCTGAAAGCGGTTTGGACAACGTAGTGAGCGTGGCTGGGGCAAAAGGCGTTTGGCAATTTATGACGCCTACGGGAAGAGGCTACGGACTTGAAATCAATCAGGAGGTGGACGAGCGTTATCATCTAGAAAAAGCTACTCGAGCGGCCTGTGCCTACTTGAAAGACTACTACGAACAATTTGGTGACTGGCGTTGGGTAGCTGCTGCCTACAACATGGGAGGCCCTAACGTGAAGAAGTGGCGGGACCGTCAGCGTGCTGAATCTGTTTTCGATCTGGACATTAATTCCGAGACGATGGCTTACCTCTTTCGCATTGTTGCTCTTAAGACCATCCTGAAGGACCCTACGGCTTTTGGTTATGAGATCAGCCCCGCAGAGCACTACGCCCCTTTAGAAGGTTGGCAACCAATAACCGTGACGAAAAGTATCGCTAACCTAGGTGACTTCGCTAAAACACACGGCACCAATTACCGTACCCTGAAACTTTACAACCCCTGGTTGGTAGCGGGTTCATTGCCCATCCGGTCGGGAAACAGCTACGAAATTTTGGTGCCACAAGAATAGCCTCACCACCCTTGCGGCCATTCTATCGCTCATTTCAGTTTTCTTTTCTTCATGAAATCTACGCTTCTTCGCCCCTACGCGGCTTACGTTCGTCGTCAAGTACGTAAGACCGCTGCCCGGGCTATTTCCGCCCAGGAAGATATTCGGGCAGACTTAGTACGTACGGCCCGAGATACGGTTTTCGGCCGTGATCACGATTTTGCCAGTATTAGAACCTACGCTGACTTTAAAGCAAGGGTGCCAATTATGGATTATGAAGCCTTCAAACCTTACGCTGACCGTATCCGCGACGGGGAAAAGGATATCAGCTGGATTGGCCAACCGAAGTACTTCGCGAAAACGAGTGGCACCACGAGTGGAGTAAAGTACATTCCTTTAACGCGCCAAAGTATTCCCAACCACTTTGGTACGGCCCGTAATGCCTTGTTCAATTACTACGCGGAAACCGGTAAAGGGAAGTGGCTCGACGGGAAAATGATCTTCTTAAGTGGTAGCCCAGAAATGACGGATACTAACGGAATTCCTACGGGCCGGCTATCTGGTATTGTCAATCACCAAGTACCAGCCTGGCTGCGTACGAACCAACTGCCCACTTATGGAACCAATTGCATCGAAGATTGGGAAACCAAACTAGAGCGGATTGTTGATGAGACGATTGATGCCGATATGCGCCTGATCTCGGGAATTCCTCCTTGGGTGCAGATGTACTATGAGCGCCTACTGGCCCGTAGTGGGAAACCAACCATTCTGGATCTCTTTCCAAACTTGGAGATGTTCGTATACGGTGGCGTTAATTTCGAGCCCTACCGGAAAAGCTTGGAAACCTTGGTGGGCGGGCGGATCCCCAGCGTGGAAACTTACCCCGCCAGTGAGGGATTCATTGCCTTTCAGGATACCCAGCAGGAGGAAGGTCTTTTGTTGAATGCCGACAGTGGCATCTTCTTTGAGTTCATTCCAGCAGGTGAAATTTTTA
>JBCDGT010000823.1:0-2004 GCA_038750915.1 Bacteroidota bacterium | reverse complement strand
TCAACACGGCCATTCAGTATGCCGCTATTCTCAACGGGGTGAATATCTGGGACCTAAGCGCTGATTTTCAGTCTAACGCCACCCTGAAAACCTCCGACTGGAACCACGTGAAACTAGTGGTTAAAGACGGGCAGTTCCTGGCCTACGTAAACGACATGATTACCCCAGCACTCTACGTTCCGCAAATGGACGGCGACTGGGAAAGTGGCCGCATCGGCTTCGACGGTACGGCCTACATCGCCAACCTGGAGGTTACCCCAGAGGCAACATCCGGACTGGCCGGAAAGGGCTACGATTTCTCCGCTCAGGATTCCCGTTATCTGCGCAACTGGCAAGTCAGCCAGCCCGTTGACTTCCCGATGGGGCGAGAGGTTGTTGCCACCGATTTGCCTGGAGAAAACACCACCTGGTCGGGCATTACAGCAGAACGCCTCGGCTTGGTCAACCTTAGCCGGAAGCTTGGTGCTACGCCACGCGGAGATCGCCGACTAGTATGGCTTAAAACCACCATCACCGCGAGTAAAGAACAAGTACGCAAGCTCGATTTTGGCTTTAGCGACGAAGTCTGGATTTACCTCAACGGCCAGCCTTTTTACGTAGATAAAAACCTTTATAATACGCCACAAATGAAGGGGCCTCGCGGCCGTTGTTCGCTGGAAAACTCCCGCTTGGAATTGCCCCTACAGGAAGGAGAAAATGAAATACTGATCGGGGTCAGTAATTTCTTCTTTGGCTGGGGGGTTGTCGCCCGCTTGGATGATGTGGAAGGCTTGATGTACTAATCGTTAAGATTTTAGCTTGCCGTACAAAATGATAGATAAGACGCATTACTACAGGGAATAAACACCCTAGTAATGCGTCTTATCTATTTACTCCTATTTTCATTTTTTAGCTTCAGCATTTTCGCTCAGCAGCAGAGCGGGTGGGAAATCAGCGCCAGTTTTGCCCCTCGCTTTAATAAGGTTGTTCGCCTCGAAAACGTATGGTTTGAGCGAGAGCTTCAGGATATTCCGATCAGCCAAGGAAACCAAATACGGAACGTCGAAATTGAAGGGTTTAGCCGGGTTTTCTCTACGCTTAATCCCTTTGTCTCCGGAGTGACTCCACCGGAAACGAATACCTGGTTTAGTACGAGCCTCAGGTTACACCGGCGCTTCGCCCAGGGTGTCGATCTTTCGGTAGGTGTTTACTACGCTCAGGCAGACTACGATCTCCACGGACTGGAACTCGGATTCCAACAAAATGGTGTTGTAAATACTCGGTCTGAAGTCCTATTTGCTGTGGCGGAGATGGCCGAACAAGACATTGGTCTTCAATTGCAAATGAACTATCACCTGTTTGCAGCGAAACGTATCCATCCTTACTTTGGGTTTGGGGCTTCGTTTTTGCGGAGCCAAAAAGAGTTTAACGACTTAAAACGGGTTTACTCTGGTGCTCCAGAGTCGTTTATCCCTTTAGACCCAGGTGTTGCTTCCTCGGGAACCATAACTCAAATGAACTTCGATTTTATGGCGACCGCTGGAATTTCATTAAGAGTAGGGGATGTTTGGTCCGTGGGCTTGGAAGCAAATACTTTTACGGCTTTAGGCGGTGGCTTAGTAGGCGTACAGCTTCGGCGTAGTCTTTAGGAGCTTCCTCAAAAACAAAGAGGGATACCACCAAGCGGTGGTATCCCTCTCTGAATAAGGAGGTGTTTCCTAAAGTAGCACCCCCGCCAGTGCGCCTTTGGCGATCTCTTCGCCCATCTTAGCGTAGGTGCCATCTTCCAATTTAGCACGAACGGCCTTGAAGGCGTCCAGGGTCGTTTGGATGTCCTCTGGGCTGTGCTCGGCTGTAGGAATAAGGCGCAGTAAAATCTGCCCTTTTGGGATCATCGGTGGAAGCACGATGGAGCAGAAGATGCCGTAGTTCTCGCGGATGTCATAAATCAGCGCACCAGCTTCGTACTCACTACCGTGCATATAAACGGGGGTTACACAAGCACCGGTATTACCAATGTCAAAG
>JBCDGT010000822.1:0-2031 GCA_038750915.1 Bacteroidota bacterium | reverse complement strand
CCTCAACACGGTTCCCTTCGGGGATAATGCTTTTGGAATTAAAGTAGCGTCGCAGCGATTCTTCAACAAAGGTCCGGATGAGCTAACGGCCGAAGAAGCAGCAGTGTTAATTGGTCTTTTGAAAGGAAATACCAGTTACAATCCCCGACTCAATCCGGAAGCTGCCCTCAAGCGCCGGAACCTCGTTCTTCGCAGGATGTCTGCTGCGGGGCACTTGCCAACGGGTACACTGGATAGCTTGCAGCAAATACCATTGACCCTCGATTACCGGCCCGAAGCCCATAACCGCGGTTTGGCTACTTACTTTCGCGAGCATCTGCGCCACGAGTTAAAAGCAATTTTGGAGGACTATCCCGGGCCAGAAGGTAAGCCTTACGATCTCTACCGCGACGGGCTGAAGATTTACACCACCATCGATAGCAGAGTGCAAGCCCACGCCGAAGCGGCGGTGCTAGAAGTCCTACCTCAGCTCCAAGCTAACTTGGCTACCGATTGGAAAAAATACAAGACATCTCCCTGGGAATCAGCTTTTCAAAATCACCTGAAAAAGAGCGATCGCTACCGAAAGGTCATCAAACGGGGACTGAACAACGAAGCTGCCATGGAACAACTGAGACAACCCGCCAAGATGACCGTGCTGGACTGGCAGCGGGGTGGAGCCGTTGATACTACGCTAAGTCCCTTGGATAGTTTGCGTCATTACTTCATTCAGCTCAACGCCGGATTGCTGGCCGCTGAGCCTAGCACGGGCTTGGTACGGGCCTGGGTAGGTGGGGGAGACCATCGATTTGTGCAATACGATCACGTAAAATCCCGCCGCCAAATTGGGTCAACGATCAAACCTATCGTGTACGCGGCGGCCCTGCAAGAAGGGATGCGCCCCTGTGAGTATACGCCCGCCGAGCGGTTCACTTACGAAGATTATAACAACTATAACCCCGGTAATCCAAGCGGAGAATACGAAGGTGTATACAGTATGCGCGGTGGTTTGGCGAAATCCGTTAATACCGTAGCAGTCAACATTGCAGTAAGGACGGGCTTAGATCAAGTAGTCGACTTTACGAAGCAACTAGGTCTTAGCCAGGAAGTAAAACCAATTCCCAGTCTCGCCCTCGGAACGGCGGAGGCCAGTTTGTGGGAAATGGTACCAGCTTATGCGACCTTTGCTAATGGCGGCCGGCGGCCGGATCGGCTGCACTATCTCGATCGAATTGAAACAGCGGATGGTGAGATTATCGTCGAATTTGAAAAGCCGAACGCCGCAGATTTTGAGGAGGTTATGACGGACAGCGTCGCCCAACTCGCTACTTTTTTACTCAGTGGGGTGGTCAACAATGGCACCGCTGCTAGGCTACGTAGTCGCCACGGCCTTCGGGGAGCCATCGCTGCTAAAACCGGTACTACCCAAGACCAGAGTGACGGCTGGTTGCTCGGCTTTACACCGAAGCTGGTCGTGGGTAGCTGGGTTGGCGCAGAATACCCGGCGGTTCATTTCCGGACGCTGAGTCGAGGCTCTTCTACGGCAACGGCTCTTCCACTCTGGGGGAATTTTATGCGTCGGGTGGTACGGGATAAATCCTTGAAGTCATTCCAAGGAGGCAACTTTCCGGCGCTGGATGAACTGACACTGGCGTATTTACAATGCCCGGATTATTTGGAAGAAATGCCCATTATTTCTGATTCTATGCGCCAGGATGTAATGGCCCGCGAAATTGATCCGATGGAACTAGAAGCGATGATGCAACGCAAGCCTCGGCGCCGTAATGAAAGTGCAGCAGACTATTTGGCGCGGATGGAAAGAGCATTAGAAAAGGAAGGACGCAAGGACGAAAGAAGGAAAAAGAGAAAGGAATTCTTCCGGGAGCTATTTTTCAACAAGGATGATTAATGGATACTGCTTCGTTGAATACAGAATTGCGTTGCATCCAGAGCACAGAAAAATCGGGGAAAAGCCGAAAATGTCAAATATTGTTCGAAAACTGTTAAAGTTATCTTTTTAAGGGGTTGATAGCCAACTTCCTGGGATTATTT
>JBCDGT010000821.1:0-2041 GCA_038750915.1 Bacteroidota bacterium | reverse complement strand
TTACCTCAGATAATTCAAGCATCTATGTAGCTGGCCATAATACCCTAAATAATGCCCCCATACTAGAAAAGCTCAATCGGCTTGGTGTACAAGCCTTGGATTGTCAAACGAATAGGGTCGGTCTTGGCAGTTTTAGCTCCCGAGGACAGTCCATCGAAAACAATTATCAAATAACTCCAGCTCCCCACATCATCCTGCCATTAGTCCAAATCGGTGCCCAATTCCAACCGACAACGCTAAGCTTCAACCCTGAAGCCTCCTGTCTTCCCGATTGCGACTTCCCCGAAATCTGCGACAACAACCTCGATGATGACCTCGATGGCTTCATGGACTGCGCAGACCCCGACTTGATCCACACCTGCTGCTGTAAAGTACCGGACACCCTCGACCTCGGCCCAGATACGATCCTTTGCAACGGAGGTAAGGTGACGCTTAGGTCTGTTCGTACCTTTGACGACTACTGCTGGTCTACCGGAGCAAAGACGGACAGACTGACCGTAGATGCCGCCGGCACCTACTGGCTCCGTGTGGCCGATTCCTGCGGAAACGTGGTTACAGATACCATTACCCTGCACCTGCGGCCGCGCCCAAAACTCGATTTAGGCCCTGACACAGTATTATGCAGTAATGCCGTCATCCCCCTATTGGCCCAGGAGGGATTTCGGACTTACGAGTGGATCGACGGTAGCACCGAAAAGAACTTCACCGCCTTTGATGCTGGCACCTACTGGGTGATTGCTACGGACAGTTGTGGTGGCGTACAGGCAGATACCGTTACCATTCGTATCGACCCAGTAACGGAGATCAATTTGGGGCAAGACACTAGTATTTGCCCAGGAGACACGCTAACTTTTAGGCTGACGGGATTCACCAATTACCAGTGGTCTTCCAGCAGCTATATTGACTGCACGGATTGCCCCTCGGTGCGCTTCACTCCCACTGAAGACACAGTTCTATTAGTGGCCGCTGACCTAGGGCCCGGTTGCGTCAGTTCGGACAGCATCCGGGTGCGCATAAGGCCCACCGCAGGCACAAGGGATAGCCTGACCATCTGCCCGGGAGACACCATCTTTTTTGGTCAAACGCCCGTTCACGAAGTAGGACAATACTTTGCCGAACGCCCCAACGCCTTGTGTGCCATCACCGATACTCTTGACCTTTTCCTCTACGATACCCCCGTGACTCTGGACACCTTTTTCCTATGCCCCGGAGAAAGTATGCCGGTATTCGGTCGGGAAGAGTCGGTAGCGGGAATCTACCAACAGCGCTACACTACGGCAGAGGGCTGCGACAGTCTTTCCATCATTCAATTGATCTTGTTAGCACCGGACCACGGACTACTGGAGCTTCCCGAAGCCTCCATCCTCCGCCTGGGTGAATCGGTAGACTTAGCCCCCATCACCAACTTCACCCGTTCGGACTTACTCGACTGGCGGACCAGCCGTGGCGATAGTTGTATCGCCTGCCCTGGTCTTACCCTACTACCACTCGAAACGGTAGAAGTATCCGCTACGGGCTACTATGAAGAGGGCTGTGCCATTGTGGCTCGGACCACGATCCAAGTACTCCCCGACGCTCCTTTCTATCTACCGAATGCCTTTAGCCCGAATAATGACGGAGTAAATGATCATTTCCGACTTTACCCAGGGCCGGCGGTACAAGAACTCAGCTCCTTGCGCATTTATGATCGCTGGGGGCAGGAAGTATTCAATACAACAAATGTCGCTCCTACCTCAGCGCAAGCCGCCTGGGCAGGAACTCTCATGAGTGGTCAACAAGCGCCTATGGGCGTCTACGTTTACGTAGCGGAGGTGCGGCTGATTGACGGTCGGTTGGTGCGGGAATTGGGGGAGGTGAGTTTGCTGCGGTAGCGGCAGGTTCTAGCTACGGCTGTAAGTGAAGTAGGAGAGCGTTAATTATTATACTAGGCGATTAGGATGATTAGGATTAGAACAGGATGTTTAGAATATAGTAATTGTTGGTTGACTTAGAGTTCTACCCCCAAAGTGATTAGAAGTTTCAACCCTATTTTGGGATATGC
>JBCDGT010000820.1:0-2044 GCA_038750915.1 Bacteroidota bacterium | reverse complement strand
ACCATGGGCATATAAAAACAAACCCGGTCTCCTTTACCAATACCCAGGGATCGGAGGGCATTTCCCGTTTTGCAAACTTCGGTGTGTAGTTCTCGGTAGGAGATGGCTCGACTGGGGTCGCCTGGCTCGTTGGGCTCGAAAAGTAAGGCCGTTTGGTCTCCACGTTCAGCTAGGTGTCGATCAAGGCAGTTTTCGGTAATATTCAACTGGCCGCCCTGAAACCACTTCACGTTAGGGCCGGTGAAATCCCACTCGAGTACCTTGTCCCATTCTTTTCGCCAGCTAAATGTTTTGGCTTGCTCGGCCCAGAAGGCTTCTGGGTTGTCAACGGATTTGGCGTATTCACTTTGGTAGTGTTCAAAGGAGGTGATTTGGGTCGGTAATTGCACGATTGACATAATTTTGGTTGTAACGGTATTTTGACTATTCAGCCAAAAGTGATTAGTTCAGATAAGGTGGTGAGAAAATCCAAGTTGTCGAATGGTTTGGTCAGGTATACTTCGCCGCCACTGCGGTAGCCAGTGGATAAATCCTGGGGTTGCCCCCTAGCGGTAAGAAAAACGATCCGGAGGTCGGCCATAGCCTCTTCTTCGCGAATCGCGGTAGCTACTTTGAAGCCATCCATTTCTGGCATCATGACGTCGAGCACGGCAATGTTTGGTAATTCCCGTCGAGCGACTGCTAATGCCTGACGCCCATTATTGGCTTCCACTACCTCATACCCCTCCTGCTCCAACAGAAAACGTAGGGTGATGAGAATATTCGGCTCGTCGTCCGCAATAAGGATTTTTTTCTTGTCCACGAGTACGATTTACTTTTTTGAATTTGGTGGCTTGCTGGAAGCAGTGGAGGAATCAGCGCTGGGGTTTTGTTCGGGTAAGATAGCCGCTCCTGCGCGCAGTGGCAAGAGTACTAAAAAACCAGCCCCTTCGGTATAGTCAGTCTCGACGTTTAGGCTGCCACCACAATTTTCGATGATTGTCCGGGTAATGTATAGACCAAGACCACTGCCTTCAGGCTTACCCTGCTGGGCATCCGATATTTGCGTGAATCGGTCAAAGATGAGCTCCCGTTTGTCAGCGGGTATCCCCGGGCCATTATCCCGGATGCGTAAGCTTACCAAGCCCGCTTCTTGATCGGAGCGTAGGTGAATATCGATATGTCCGGTTTGCGGAGGGGTGAATTTTAAAGCATTTCCTACTAGGTTGATGATCACCTGTGTTAGGCGGTCAGAGGGCCCCTGTACCCACCTTGATGCTTCACGGTAATTCCGCTCTAAGCGGATGTTTTTTTCTTCCGCCAAGTGCTGGAGACTGTCGATTGCTCGGTTGGTCAGGGCCGTAAAGTCGACTAATTCACTACCGCCAGTACGCTGATGATTTTCCAGTTTTTCAATATCCAGTACTTGAGTAACCAGGCGACTGAGCCGTTGACTTTCCGAAACGATTATCTGTAGAAAAGTCGATCTTTTTGCTGGCGCTAAGTCCTCATTATCCAGGAGGATTCGCGCTAAGGAGGTGATGGAGGTAATGGGAGTACGCAACTCATGAGTGACGGTACTGATAAATTCAGCCTTAAGTTCATCTAGCTCACGTAATTGCTGATTGGCGGCACGCAACTGGGTAGTTACTCTTTGCAGTTCTCGTTGTTGTTTTTTTAATTCCCGTCCGTAACGAACGGCTTCTTGGGTTTGTCGTAAGATGGTGACTACTTCTTCTAACTTAATGGGGTCCTCTTTTGTAATCCCCTTGAGGAGCACCTGAGCGGAGGCGGTGCCCACTACTCCGGCTAAGAGTTGCTCCACCGCAGTAATTAGCGGTGGGCTCGCAACGGTAGTCTTATCACGGCTGGCAAAAGCTTGTTTGCCCATTTGATCGCGGAGTAATACCCGTGCTCTTGCTGCCCCGACGAAACGGCCCATTATCCTTTCCAGATCCACAACAAGCGCGCGTCGCCGCCGGGTTTCGTAGGTCGTTCGTTGTCCCCGCATTTTTTCGTGGTCGACGAAGAAATCGGCTTGGCTTAACTCCAGGGCATTCGGCTT
>JBCDGT010000819.1:0-2047 GCA_038750915.1 Bacteroidota bacterium | reverse complement strand
TTCGATCGCAGCCTGGTCTTCAGGGCTAATGAACGGATCTAGCTGGGCGCGAGCGGCCTGTACGACGGCTTTTAGTTCTTCACGGTGAGCTTTGAGGTCCGTCTTGAGGGCCTCCTTGTCGACAGCTTCCCAGGCATCTTTGCGTTCTTCCTTGAGGGTAGCTAGCTTAGCTTTCTGTTCGGGAGTAAGGATGGCTTCAATCTTAGTCCGGGTGTCTTCCATGATTTTTTTCATGGCCTCCCGGTCCGGGCGCTGGTCCTGGCTATTGGCCCGAAGGGTTTGCATTTCAGCGCGGTTGGATTGCTGAATTGCCTTAATTTGCATTTTTTGCTCCTGGGAAAGATCGAGTTCGGCAAGAGGAAGTCCCTTTGCTCCTCTAACTCCCTGCCCGCCCCGTTGGGGCTGGGCGATGGCCACCGTTGCTAGTAAGAGCAAGGCCATTATTGTCATCATTAATTTACGCATGATAGTAGTTTTTTGCGGTTACGATGATTGGACGACGCTGTTGTACGGGCGTTTAATCGGAGAGAAATAATTTTCTCAGCGATTAACCGGAAAGCCGGTACCGATGCCCCGGGAGCGCAGTGATTAATCCCTTAATTTCCAGTAGTAAAAGTGTACTAGCTAATTGGGCTGGAGGTTCCTTCAACTGGTACCTTAGTGCGTCGATGTCGACCCCCTCCTGGTCCTGGAGCAAGTTCATAATGGCTAGTTCGGAGGAACCCAGGTCGTCGAAAAGGCGACGCTGCCGTCCGGGGGCGACACCTTTCCAGCCGAGGAGTTCAACTACGTCCGCTCCATCCTCTATTAGGTGTGCTCGCCCGCTTTTGATCAGGGCGTTACAGCCGGCGGCTAGTGGGTCGCCTCCTCTTCCGGGGCAGGCTCCGACTTTACGTCCCAGTTCATGCGCCATTCGTGCCGTAATCATCGAACCGCCTCGTGTGGCTGATTCTACTACTACGGTAAGGTCGGATAACATAGCGACGATTCGGTTGCGGGCAGGGAAATGGTCTTTTTCTGGTTTGTACCAGAAGGGATAGGCCGTGAGTACTCCGCCACCAGTTTCCGCTAAGCGAGCGGCGGTTTTACCGTGAGCAGCTGGGTAGATATGATTAAAACCACTACCCATTACGGCCAGTGTGGGGAGGCCGATCTGTAGGCAACGCCGGTGCGCATAGATGTCCACCCCGTAGGCCAGGCCACTAACGATGAGTGGACTGTAATCCACCAGAGGGTCCAACAATCGATCTACCTGCCTACTTCCCCGGCTACTCATCTCGCGAGTGCCGACAACGCCGAGGGTGCGAGGGTTCCGTAGATCCGTCGTTCCGTAATGGTAAAGAATAGGCGGAGCGCTTTGTTGACCGATCAGGCGGTTGGGAAACCGCTCCTCTTCTAAGATACAAAGAATGGTGATGTTATTACGATCAGCGTGTTTGAGGATGGCCTCCGCTTCGCGGAGATGACGGTCTTGAGAAAAAGATGTGGCGGTAGTCGCCCCAATGCCTGCTACCATACATAGCTCCTGCGACCGCGCCCGCAATACTGCAGTGGCGCTACCAAAGTGATCAACTAAATTCCGAAAAAGCTTGGGGCCGATATTGGGCACGCGACTGAGGGCTACCCGGGAATAAGTATCCGGATGCATAAAGGAAAATTTAAAATAATGGAGGCGTCGCGAAGGATTATTAAAGGGGAGGCGTCAAAAAGTAGTTAGGGGAGTAAATAAACACGACTTAGCAAACATACAGATAAACCATTAAATGTTGCAATTGGCTTTATAAAATATATCTATGGAAGATTCACTTATCTTTCTTTAAGGAGGTAAGATTTGAGTTATATTTGTGATCTCTAGTAGGTTATGATTTTGCTCCTTATCACCCTAATCTCAGTTTATCCCCAGAAGTTCTAAGTTTCGTAATCTCAAAATGACGACCTTTAAATCCCACCACTTCCTGCTCTTCTTTTGCCTCTTGGTTTTTGCCACGGCTTGCGTACGCGATGAGGCGATCTCATCGATAGATACGGAATTGGAACGGACGTTGTT
>JBCDGT010000818.1:0-2051 GCA_038750915.1 Bacteroidota bacterium | reverse complement strand
TCCGACCGGTGTCCTAGAACGGTTATAAAATATTAAATCGAATCGGCAGCCTAGCTTCTAGCGAAGGCTGCCGTTTCAATTTATATATTTTTGTATTGACTATGTGTCAGAAATATGATGTAGCACAAACTTAAAGGCGTTGGTAGTTAATGGTTAATAAGGTATAAATACCAATTACTATCCACCAGCTACTAAAGGTCAGCTCATCCGAATGACAGCTCCTTCTGCCAGGACAAAGACCTTATCCTCCGGACGAACGGCGACTTCAGCACAGCCAGTAAACTCACCGAAAGCGGGTAAGATACCACCAGTTCCACCGAAGAAAAAGGCGGGAAGGTTCATTCCGTTGCCCGCATTATCCAACAAGCGCACACTGGGGTGAACGTGTCCACAAAGGTTATAAGTTCCGGCGGGAATCTGCGCCGGTGTCAGGGGGTGATGGCTAAGGCAAAATTCGTCGACCACTAATATTTCCGGCTGTAGTAGTAAACGAGATTCTGCATAGGCCGTTGTCGGTAATATGTCGTGATTACCGGGTATTAATTCAAAACTGAGTCCCGGGTACGCTTCCATAAATGCGCAAAAAATTGGCCACACTTGGTTATGATGACTATGAAATAGGTCCCCGAGTAAGAGCACTCGCTCAGGTGAAAACGTTTCGATTAGCAGACGTAGTCGGTCAAAATTGGCGTCCGTTATTGCTTGGGGAACCGCAATACCCGATTTACGAAAATGGGCATTCTTACCTAGATGCAGATCTGCTAAAAGCAAAGCCTTCTGTTGTTTCCAATAAATCGCCCTTTCTGGATGCAGTTGGAAAGTCGCTTTACGTATTTGGAAGGTTTCCATGTTGGGCGAAAGTACGTCTAAGTCCTTATTTTTTGGGCGCGGTCGCAGGTGCAATGGTCCCTTACCAGGCCGTTGGCCTGATCACCTCCGCCGAAGTTAGCCGCTAAGCGAACGGGATGGGGTAAAGGGCAAGTCCTGATTTTAGTGATTGCGTATTGGAATTAACGCAAGACCAGTGACGCTACGGGCTTTTACGATCCGAATTAAACACCTACCGTACCGTAAGCCAGCAGGCCGAAAGAAATAAACACCTTTATCCATCGTTTGTAAGAACTAACTTTGAAATTAATGCTAAGATTCCTTTTCATCATCTTTTGTTTTCATGCTATCCTCCTTTCTGGCCAGTCCGTGGACATTGGCTACAACTTGGATGCTCCTCGACTAATTAGTGACTTACCCGCCGAATTGGATGAAATATCGGGGCTCTCCCTCAATCTGACGAAGAAAGGAGAGCTACTAGCAATACAGGATGAAAACGGAAAAATATTCCACCTCAACGAGAGGAATGGCAGCCTCCTCAAAGCAACAACTTTCTGGAAGGATGGCGATTATGAAGGGATCGAGTCGGTCGGTGCTGATATCTGGGTAGTAAAAAGTACAGGTACGCTCTACCAAATCATTGCCCCAGGTGAACCAGGGCAACGAGTGGAGAAGTTCAACACCCACCTGACTGGAGATAATGACGTAGAAGGACTCACCTATGACCCTCGGAAAAACCGCCTGCTACTAGCCTGCAAAAAAGACGCCAAGGACGATGGCAATGACAAAGACGGTCGTTACATCTTCGCCTTTGACCTGGCAACCAAAACTCTCGGCAGTACCCCAGCCTACGCTATCCATCTGGAAGCAGTTCAAAATTTCTTAGCGACCTGTACGCAAACGGCCGAGCACGCCAAGCTTTGCTCCTTCTTCCTGATGCGTGACGAGTATGACCTAGCCCCTTCCGCCATTGCCGTCCACCCGATCACGGGCCAATTGTTCATTACCTCCTCCGTCGGAAAGGTATTAATGGTACTTGCCCCTAACGGCAAGATTACTCATTTGCACAAGTTAGACAAAGCACTTTTCCCCCAACCCGAAGGCCTCGCCTTCGCAGCAGACGGCACGCTGTACGTCAGTACCGAAAAACGCAAAGACCAGGCTGCAAGGATTTACGAACTGCGGTACCAAGCACGATAGGCTTGCGCTGAAAGAGTCGCCGC
>JBCDGT010000817.1:0-2075 GCA_038750915.1 Bacteroidota bacterium | reverse complement strand
CGAGAAGTATGAGAAACTTTTCCCGCCCAGCCCCCAACTCTTTAAGCATTTGCGGGCCGCCATTCAGCGCGAGCGTAAGTACAAAGATCGCTTGGTGATCAAGGATCGGGGGAAGATACACCTTCAACCGGTCAACCAAATAAGTCTGATCGAAGCCAAGGGCGATGTTTGTAGAATCGTGCGTATTGACGGAAAATCATTGATTTATTCCGTCAGCTTGGGTGGCTTGTTGGAGCAACTGGACCCCGATTTTTTCTTCCGCATCAACCGCAGCCAAGCCGTTCGTATCGATCACCTGGCCAGCATCGAACCCTACTTCAAAAACCGCCTGACCCTCCGTGTGCACGGTCATTCGGAAACGATAACTACCAGTTCGGCGACTACGGCGGATTTCCGCAATTGGCTAGAGGGCTAATGCTACCCACTTCATCGGTTTTTTCACCCACTTCACCGGAATAGGCTTTCTCGGAGTGGCTATTGGTACGTGTTTTGCTCGTACCAATAACTCCCAGTCGAATAATGTCTATTAATCACTTTCATGTTTCATACTATTTCGAATTGGCCCACCGGGGTTGGAATAAAATCCTGCCCACGGTGGCCTTTTTTTCGTTAGCCTGTAACTATTGTCTGATCGCCAACGTGTTGACCATGAGGTGCAACCTCATGACTCTTTTTTAGTCCTTCATCCAAGAAAACCACTCATTGGTCAATTGAACCCGTTAAGTACCGCGGTGTACTGCTTATTTAGACCAACTCACCATTCTCTTGATAACCACCCAAGCCAAATGAAACAGATTTACGCTTATTCTACCCACGCATATTTTTCCTCGTTACGACTTGTTTTTTTCCTGCTACTCCTAACTACTTCGCCTTTTCTTTTCGCACAAGAGGGCGCGGACGCAGGTGCTGAAAAGGGTAGCATAACGGGCAGTGTATTTGATGATAAGGCCCCGGCGGAATTCACGAATATTTTGCTACTTACCGCAGCCGATAGCAATGTGGTAAAATTGGAATTAGCCGACGAAGCGGGCCAATTCTCCTTTTCCGACGTCCCTGCCACCGATTATTTCATCCGGACTACCGGGATCGGCTACGGCGAAAAAGACCATCCTGTATTTACCCTTACGGCTGGCCAAACGCTCAAGCTGCCCATCTACCAAATTAGTGGCAGCGGTACTAACCTGGAAACCATCGAAGTAACCGCCCGTAAACCCTTCCTCGAACAAAAGGCGGGAATGATGGTCGTAAATGTTGATCAAAGCATTACTGGCCAGGGTGGTTCGGTAGTGGACATGCTCCGTAAAGTGCCCGGTATCGTGGTGGCCGGCAACCGCATCCAGATGGCTGGTAAATCGGGCTTGACGATCCTCATCGATGGCCGCCCCACCAAATACATGGATATTCAGAGCTTACTACGGGATATGCCGGCGGATAACATTAAATCCATCGAAGTCATCTCCCAACCCGGCGCGCAGTACGACGCGGAGGGTAACGGCGGTGTGATTAATATCGTTCTGAAAAAGAATAGCCTTCTTGGTACAAACGGTCAGGTTTTCGCCCGTTACGGCTACGGCGAACGCGCTAAGTATGGCGTTGGCACCTCAATTAGCCACCGTGAAGGAAAGTGGAACCTAACGGGTGGACTCAACTACAATCGCCGCAGTTGGGTGGAAGGCCTCGACCTCATTCGCCGCTTTGACGACCGAGACTATATACAGACTAACCGGGATTTCGGAATACCGACCAGTTATTCCGTCCGTGCTGGTGCCGACTACGACATTAATGACCAGCAACGTATCGGGATCAATGCACGTTACAACTGGGGCAATAGTACTCGCTCGGCTAATAACGCAACCGAAGTAGTGACACCGGAAAGTAGGCAGTTACTCCAGGCATTTACCACTGGTATTGAACGAGATCGCCCTTGGAATAGCCTCAATACGGATGCGTTTTACCGCATCAAACTCGATACTTCCGGCCAAGAGATCAACTTCGACTTTAGCTACAACCGCTTCACCCGTGATGGCGTTACTGAACTAATCACTGAAGGAGACGGTGGTTTTCCCGACCGCGTT
>JBCDGT010000816.1:0-2077 GCA_038750915.1 Bacteroidota bacterium | reverse complement strand
TGACAAGAACTATGACCTTACCGGTGCCTTTACCCGCGTACGTGCCAAATTCCCTACGGTGCCGAGCAACAATATCGATGGCCTCAAGCTTGATTTTCCCGATGGTTGGGTCCATCTCCGCTCGTCAAATACGGAGCCCATCGTACGCGTTTACGCAGAAGCCAACTCTGCCGCAAGAGCCCGTGAGTTAGGTGATGCCGTTAAAGCGGAATTGTAAAACGGTAAGCGCCAAAACCATGAGGCAGTATTACTCCTCCTCCGGATAAGCAATGCGCACGTGATGTACACTCTTTAGGATGGACTTAAATACAACTCTACATTGTTCTAATTCCCGGAAATCAAGGCGGCTATCTTCCAGTTGACCGGAAGTGAGTTTACCATGGATAATACTGTCGATGAAATCGTAGAGTTCTTGCTCGGTTGGGCTTTTAAGGCTCTTACAGGCGGCCTCGACCGAATCTGCAATCATCAGAATGGCTTGTTCCTTAGTAACGGGTCTTGGCCCGGGGTAGCGAAATAGGTTTTCTTCGGCTTCCCGCTCGGGGTGGTCCTTCAAATAGGTGCGATAAAAAAATTCTGCGCGTGTTGTACCGTGGTGGGTGCGGATAAAGTCGATGACTACATTAGGTAAACCAGCCTGCTGGGCCAATTTAACGCCATTAGTTACGTGGCCAACAATAATCGCAGCGCTCTCCTTCGGGCCGATCTTTTCGTGGGGGTTCGGACCATTTTGGTTTTCAATAAAAAAGCCCGGGTTCTGAATTTTACCGATATCATGGTAGAGTGAAGCCGTTTTTACGAGGAGGGCATCCGCGCCGATGGCGCGGGCGGCCTGCTCGCTCATATTGGCCACATTCAACGAGTGTTGCCAAGTACCGGGAGCTTGTCGTGCCAATTTTTCTAGCAAAGGCCGATTCATATCACTCAACTCCACCAGGGTAATTGGGGAAATAAAGCCAAACAGGCGCTCTAATAAAGGAATCAAGGGATAGGCCAATAAGACCAAGAAAGCGTTTCCGGCAATCCAGCCCAAAGTAGCATAATCTACCGTCCGCCAAGTACCTCCTCGAAGCAGTTCTAGTCCGATATAGCCAACACAATAAAAAGCCACGAGTAATAATAGACTGCGGAAGAACCGCCCCATGTCCCGTAAATCAATATCCATTATAATTACCACTACCCCAGCCATAATACTGAGAAAGGTAAAATGGTAGCCCAGTGGGGTTAGAAAGCTAGCAATCAATACTACACAAACGTGCACAAAAAAGGCGAGGCGTTCAGAGTAGAAAATCCTAATCACTATTGGCACAATGCAAAAAGGCACCAGATAGGCATTCAGCCCCGGGCTCAATTCTACTGTCCTTACCAGTAGGGCATACAAGACAGGCCACAAAAGAATGAAGAATAAGTTTTTTGCCCTTCCGTACACCATCGGAAAGAAGGTCCTTAGGTAATAAAAAAGTAAAAGGATAACTAAAGCAACCTGCACCGTATAGCCGCCAAAGATGCTCCAGAAAGTCGCCTGAGTACTTAAGTTGGCGTTGTAAATTTCCCGGTAGCTGATCAGCTGCTGGTAAATATCATCTGTGATTGGCTCGCCTTGACGAACGATAAGGTCATTCTCCTGCAGCAGGTCATTGTAAGGGCTCACGGCACCAATCGCTTGTTGCCGCAGTTTTGCGGTTAGCGAGTCACTGTAGAATAGGTTATGATCAAATTTATTTTCTAACAAGTCCAAGAGAAACTCTGGAGACTTCAGGTCGGTATAAAATAGACTATCGGCTAGCCACTGGCGGGCATCACCCGGTGTATATAGCTGTCCGAGAGTACGTTCCCGTTGTTCACTTCCCCTCAAAGTGGTAATGACGGTTGCCATGCCGTCCATTTCTTCTTCCGGCCGGGCGTCAATAATTCCGTGGGAGTAGATCTTATCGAGCACTCTTAAACCGTAGCGACGGTGACGCTCTGGTTCCCGCAGCAAGTCGGAGTTGTCCTGTCGGGCTCTAGCGGTATCTAAGGCCACCTGGAATTGCCGCAAGAAGGTCGCACGCGCATCTCGGGCCACCGACTCATCGTA
>JBCDGT010000815.1:0-2085 GCA_038750915.1 Bacteroidota bacterium | reverse complement strand
GTGATGTTCTCTAGGGGAAATTCAGGTTGACCGGCCAGCAGCAGCTTGTTACGCGTAAAAATTTTCAGGTTACTGAAAGTCAAAAACCTTTGCTTCCCCAGCGAACGATCCGGGTACCGTTTATCGATATCTATAAAGATTGGGTATTCCGTCTGGTGACGGGACCCATTGCGAATAGTGATGTTATCGAAAGTACAGTGTTCGTTTACGCCACCATCGAGCATAAAAAGGGCAATACCGTAGCGGGTATCTTCGATTACCAGGTTATTGAAACGACAATCCCGGATACAAACGGCCGTTCCGGTACCAAATTTGATTCCTGCATCATCACTATTTAGGTAGCAATTCGTCACTAAGATATTCTCCACCGTATCCGTTTTGGATTTGAGGCAAATGGCGTCGTCACCCGTAATAATCCGGCAATTACTGATCCGGACATCTCGGGAATTGGTGATATCGATGCCGTCCGTATTCGGGCTACGGGGATCGTTCTGAATACTAATCGCATCGACCAAAACATCACGACAACGCTGCAATACCAGTACGTGCGCTGGGGAATTGATAAGTTCCAGATCCCGGAAACGCAGGCGTTCACAGTCTTCAAAAAGCAACCACGGCTGGGGCCTTGCTCGTGCCCGCCAACTTTGTGTCCTTTGCTCTCCAGAGCTACTCCGTTTATCAAAAAAAGCATCCCCTTGTCCGTCAATGGTACCAGTGCCGGTAAGCGCAATATTGCGGGCATCCTTGGCGTAGAGAAGATGCGGGTGTTCGGGATCATAGTCCGCCAGATCAGTACTGGCAAGCAAGCGGGCGCCGGCGCGCAGGTGCAAAGTAAGGTTAGCAGGCAGAAAAAGAGTACCGGTGAGAAAGGTGCCCGCTGGTACTATTACAACTCCCCCACCCTGTTTTTCACACTGGTCCAGTGCTTGCTGAATAGCCTTGGTACTCAACTGCGCTCCTGAAGCATCCGCCCCAAAATCCGTAATGATCAGTTCGTCACCGTGTACAGGTAGCTGTTGTTTCCCCTTACTTAGCTTTTTTACGGCCCCTCCTTGCACCTGCGGTAAGCGCCCTAATGCCTTAATTGCTACTCCGTTCACCCTTACGTTATCCAGCAAAACATCACGGCTATCCGCCTGCCCTCCCAATCCCGAAGCTTCTTTTAGTTGAATGTGCTGTAGCCATAGCCGCTCGATCTGTGCTTTCGGTACTCCGACGATTTTGAACGCCTGCGTCTCAAGCAGGCGGGCTTTTATGTTTTGAAAGTAGAAATCACGAAACTTCGTAGGGTAATTATTGCCCCGGTAGCCGTGGTAATCCATCCGAAAAATGAGGAACTCTTCCGCCAACGAGTCCACCGTCATGTTCCTGACAAATACTTCTTTGACCGTACCACCCCGGTCCAGGTTGCTCTTAAAATTAAATGCGTGTTTACCGGAAAGGATTTGACAATTCTCCGCAAAAACTTCCGCGACACCACCACTCATCTCCGAACCGATACAAAGCGCGTTCACTTCGGAATTTAGCCGACAGTTGCGGATGATCACATTCTTAGTTCCTTGCCGCGACCAAGCATCCTGATCACGGCCCGCCTTAATGGAGATGGCATCATCCTTAGTCTTGATCTGGCAATTTTCAATCAACACATCCTCGCAGCTGTCCGGGTTGATGCCATCGTCGTTGAGGTAGCCACCGAAGATCGTTAGGTTCCTGATGGTGACGTTTTTGGAAAAAACTGGGTGGGTAGTCCAAAAACAGCTCCCTCGTAAGTTTACTCCTTCGATCAAGATATTTTGGCATTCGTACAACTCGATCAGCGAAGGCCGTAGGTAATGCAGCTGACCACTACCAAAGCCATCGTCCTTACCATCGCCGTCCAAGTCCAGAAAACCATGACCAAAAACCCGCTGTTGATCCGGAAGGAGGTCAGATCCCAGCTGCCGGAGGCGATCTTTGTCCGCATTTTGTTTGGTGCGCCATTCTTGGGACCAAGCAGCCGCGCCACCATCAATAGTCCCCTTTCCGGTAATGGCGATGTTGTGCTTACCATTAGCGTAAATAAACGGACTGAAGTTATAAGCAACG
>JBCDGT010000814.1:0-2090 GCA_038750915.1 Bacteroidota bacterium | reverse complement strand
TGCCCACCATTTTGCGGTGGAGGGAGAAGAACCGCAAGCTATTTTATTACTGAATGATCTGGTGGCAGAGCAACGGGAAGACGAGCACCGTAAATTACACGCCATCACTCTGGAGGCCCTCCAGGAATGGGTGATCTGGCTGGATGCTAACCAAAAGATTGTACTACTGAATACCGCCGCCCGCAGGAAACTGAGTCGGATTTCTAGTCGAGAACTGAAGGGCTTACGCCTACAGGAATTGTTACCCGACCTCGAGCTACCACCTTTGGCCCAAATTCGCCAGGAGCAGTTAGAGGATCGGCCGCGTGGTGCGCTCGATTATGTCTACACCGACCCCAGCGGAACGGAACGTACCCTCCAAATACGCTTCCTTCACGTAGCTGCAGCGACCCGGCATTTTCTCAGTGTGCTTTGTCGGGATGTAACCACCGAGCGCAATAATAAGCGGCGCCTACAACAGGCTAAACGCAGGGTAGATGAGCTTAAGGCCCAACTGGAAACGGAAAATGAAGTGCTAAAAGAGCGGATTGAAACCGTGGATGCTGCCGGCCCCATCGTTACGGTATCGCGCAAATACCAGCAAATCCTCGCACAGATAGGTCAGGTGGCCGGAACGGACGCTACGGTGCTCATCACCGGAGAAACGGGCACGGGTAAGGAATTGTTGGCTCAGTCTATCCATAGTTTTAGCAATCGCAGTAGCCGGTCTTTGGTGAGTGTTAACTGCGCAGCCTTACCCGAAAACTTGATAGAGAGTGAGCTTTTTGGCCACGAACGCGGTGCTTTTACCGGCGCCTTCGCTCAGAAAAAGGGAAAGTTCGAAGTGGCCAATGGGGGCACTATTTTCCTTGATGAAATTGGTGAACTCCCCTTAGACATGCAAGCAAAATTGCTGCGGGCTTTGCAGGAAGGAGAAATCCAGCGGATTGGTTCCAACGTCCAGATAAAAGTAGATCTCCGGGTCGTCGCGGCCACGAACCGTAACCTGGAGCGAATGATCAAGGAGGGGAAGTTCCGAGAAGATCTCTACTATCGCCTCAACGTATTCCCCATTCACAACCTGCCCTTACGGGAACGGCCGGAAGATATCCCCGTGCTCGTCAATCATTTTGCTAGAATTTATGCCGATAAGATGGGGCGAACCATTAGCGACATCAATCCACGCGATCTGGAAAAGCTGGTCGCCTATGACTTTCCTGGCAACGTTCGGGAGCTCATCAACCTGGTGGAGCGGGCAGTAATTACTTCTACTACTACTACCCTTAACCTTGGAGCCAGCTTGCGTGCCCTGCGCCGAACGGAGCGCTCCGAAGGCACCCTGAGCCTGGAGGACGGTAAACCCTTACTATCCTTTGAGGAAATGCAGCGACAGTACATCATCGCAGCTTTGGAGCGGAGCAAGGGTAAGGTAACTGGTGCCGGAGGCGCCGCGGAAATGCTGGATGTCAATGGCCGTACCCTAATGAGTAAAATGCATAAACTTGGGATCAACCGCAACGACTATACCGAATGAAGCTGACTTACCGTACTGCTGGTGCAGCTGATGCCCCCGCTATTGCTCACCTACACGCTACCAACTGGCAACTTACCTACCGCGGGGCTTTTACGGATGATTACCTCGATAATCACGCTCCCACGGAGCGCCTACAAGTGTGGACGGAGCGCTTTTCCGAGCCAAACCCCAGAATGATTACGATACTGGCGGAGAATGAGGCTGGCCTGCAAGGCTTTTGCTGCATTTTTCTTGACTATGGCCCCGATGGACATTTACTCGATAACCTGCACGTTACTGCTGGTAACCACGGTAAAGGCATTGGTAAAACGCTGATGCGTAAAGCAGCTGAGCAAGTAGCAGTCTACGATACGGAGAAAGAAATCTACCTCTGGGTATTAACCACCAATACCAACGCCATGGCGATGTACGAACACCTTGGCGGGCGCCGAGGGCGCACGGAGGTACACCACTTTGGCCAAGGGAATAGGACGCCGGCGCTGGCGCTGTATTGGTCGGTAGCGGAGATGGCCAGCCTCTGAGCCTTATTCTATTACCACCTTCATCAACTCGCTCTGGCCGCGTAGCGGCGGCAAAC
>JBCDGT010000813.1:0-2097 GCA_038750915.1 Bacteroidota bacterium | reverse complement strand
GACTTTTGGGCGACCCACATCTTTCAGCCCGGCGTCCTAGTAGGAAAGCGAGAGGAGTTCCGACTAGGGGAAAGAATTGGCATAGGTGTTTCGAATTTCCTCCGTACCATTAACCCCGGTATTCTCGGCGATTACAACCCCACCCGTGCAGATGTGCTGGCTAAAAAGATGGTCGCCGCGGCCCAGGGCGTTAGCCCGGGCCTTCACTTCCACAAAGCAGGCGATTTATTGGCCTAGACTTTAGACGCTGAAACGGCCTACGACCTTTTAGTATGAAGTACCAGAGTACCAAACTAAAAGGCCACAGGCCGGCTAAAAACACGTAGTGTATCTAGGCGGGTCAGCGTCTAACTACGTATTACTTAAGTTTAAAAATCGAGAACTTCTTCTTTGCCTGATAGTACAAGCGACCGTTCACGTAATCTATTTCGTAGAGTGGTGTTAAGTCGTCAAAACGAAATTTATTGACTTCCTTACCGGTGCTTTTTTCCACCTTAAAGAGGGTGGCACCTTCCTTACCATCGCGCGCAAAGAAGAAGGCAAATTTTTCGTCCACCCTACCGTTGATCTTCCGGTCGGTGGCGAATCCGTAGGCGGCATCACCAGCAGTATTCATGGCATTCATCCGGTTGTTGAAGCTGCGGGCGGAGCCCGCTGCGTCTCCCGTAGCAGCTGTATTTGTAACCATTCTGTTGGTTTGGGCACCAGTATAGGCCATAGCGCCAGCCGTGGAGGCAATGGCCGTCAGGGTACGCAGGGTAGCCGTTGGGTCAGGGTAGTATTCTTCCGCCTGTTCACTCCAGCCCTTACCGGTGCTGTAGTTCATCAAAACGTAGCCACGGTCATTGTAAAAGAAGTAGCCGTTATCAGTCTTGTCAAATGCCGCTAAGCCCTTCTTGATGGCAATTACCTCGCGGTCGGTTTCTACTTCATCACCTCCCAACTCAATGGCAGTAATAATGAAGCGTGGTTTCCCGATCCGAGTACCTTCCGTTGGCTCGGCTACGGCGGTAATAATGCGGTCTTCTTCCACCAGTAGCCAACTGTAGTTGTAGCGAGGAGAACGGTAGCCTTCTCCTATTTTCAAGTAACTGCCATAAAAGGTAACGTCGTGCTTACCGACCTTTTCAGTCAGCGGCTCGAACTTAGCAAGTCCCCAAAGGAAGCCACTCGGCTCTTTTTCCAGCTTTTCGGCTTTCTTCCATTTATCATCGCCACTTACGGGATCCACGAGCATGCGCTTATTCTTGAAGTAGACCATTAAGCCTTCGTCTACCTGCTCTACGTTCACTACCCCCTTTTCTTTGTAGTCCTTTTTCCAGCGGCCATCTCCTTTTGGATCGGTGAAAGAAAAGATGTTCATGCCTTCATCATGAACGACCAAAAAGCCATCGTCGTAGGGGCTTACGTACAGCACGTTACCGTCTAGCTTTTTCTCTTTTTTCCATACGCTCTGACCAGACTCTGTGTCGATCAAATGTAGCTTCTTACTAAATTTCTTTGCACCTGCACCCATGGCCATCATACCGCCAAGGCCGCCACGGTTTTCCGCTACTACCATCCGGGTGCCGTCCGCACTGGTGAAGATGTATCCAGCATTTAGTTTCTCGTTCCACTTTAGTTCACCGCTCTTCATATCGATGAGGGCGAGATACTTGCCGTTATCGTACACCAAGTCGCCGGCGGCATTGAACATCGGCTCTAGGTCGTCGGCACTATATTCAGGGTTATCTTCGGAGAGGTTCTGGGCCAGACCGGACATTTCCCGCAATTGCACTCCCCAAAGTTGCTTGTTTTCAAAGGGGTTGATGGCGTAAAGGTAGATAGCTCCCTTACCAGCAATCTCCAGCAGCATCAAGTCTTGGTCAGGAAGGATATAATAGGTTCGCAACCGACGCAGGTCGTTCTTGGTGCCGTCAATCAGTACCTTACCATTCGTGACGTTGAGCAAGCTACCGCTGGCCATCACTAAGGGGGTGTTGGGGATTTCGTTGAAGTCGCGGGTAGTCCCTTCGCTGTCCAGCGATTCCGTCAGAGCAGCACCAGAATTGCGTTCCACTTCCCACATTATGGAGCCGTCCTTGGGGCTAATACCGT
>JBCDGT010000812.1:0-2102 GCA_038750915.1 Bacteroidota bacterium | reverse complement strand
GCCGTTGTCTCCAATGTACCCGTACTGAAGTACCACAACAAAGCGGCATTTCACGAAAAGCTGCTCATTTCTGATAATTTCCTCCTACGCAATAATATGGGGATTGCCCTACCACCGGGTAGTCCATTAAAAGAGCCCATTAAACGCATATTATTAGAAAAAATAACGGAGCCCAAGTGGCAATATGCCGTGTATAAGTACATCGGAGAGTAGGGGGACGCCTTGCTCTTTAATCCAATTTATTGCACCTGCGGCTGCGCCCTACTCAAGGACTGGGTATTGAGGACTAGCAACTAGATGACCTTCGATTTGCTAGGAGCACGCAGTGTGTCCCAGTTCCTAGTTCCCAAAAACCTTATGCTGACACCCTAAACTCGGAAGGGCTAACACCCAGCTCACTCCGGAAAAGCCTAGAGAAATAATCGGGGTCGTTGAAGCCACAAGCAAAGGCGACTTCCGCAATGCTGTAAGAAGGATCGGCAAGTAGCTTTTGTGCCTGCTGTAGCCGGACGGAACGAATCAATTCCGTAGGGGTGATTTGAGCAAGGCTCTTAAGTTTCCGACTTAGCGTAGTACGGTCTAGGGGCAGCTCTTTGGCGAGTTTCTGGACATTGAACTCACTTTCCATATAGTGCTGCAGTACTTTGGCCTTTACTTGTAGCACGAAGGCGTACTCTTCCTGTTCCCCCTCAGGTAATACTTGGTCTTTATTTAATGGTGCTGCGAAGTCGGCCGCTACCAACTGTTGGTAGTAGCTTGCTAAGCGCTGTCGTTGTAGTAAAAGTTGTTTACAGCGTACGCGTAGTTCTCGCGGGTCAAAGGGCTTGGCCAGGTAAGCGTCCGCCCCCCTCGTAAGGCCACTGAGGCGGGAATCTTGATCTGCTCTAGCCGTAAGGAGTATCACCGGGAGGTGGCTGGTAGCAAAATTGGTTTTAAGCTGTTGGCAGACGGTAAATCCATCCATTTGGGGCATCATAACGTCGCTGATGACGAGGTCGGGGTAGTGGGTAGTGGCCCAGTCTAGCCCTCCCTGTCCGTTCTCTGCCCAGTGTAAACGATAAGTCGATTGGAGGCACTCCATTATGTGCGCCGCAACGGCTGCCTGATCTTCGATGATTAAGACTAAGGGCAAGTCTTCCGCTGAGAGGGGTGGTAGCTTTTTAGCAAAAGTATGGCTGTTTGCGGACAGGGTAGGGGAAACACTTTTCGACAGGCTAACGGTATCCGCTAGAGCTTTTTTATGAATCGGTAACTCCAGGCAAAAGGTATTTTTCCATACGGGACCCGTTTGCAGGCTGAGGGTGCCGCCTAATAACTCCGCCAACTTTCGGCTCAAAGCCAACCCAATTCCGGTCCCACTAGGGTTGGCGGTATCAACGGCTGCGTTGAGGCGGTAGAAGCGATCGAAAATTTTATCCTTTTCTTCCTCGGGAATCGCCGGGCCATTATCCGCAACTTTGACGATTAGCCGGCGACTCTCTCCTCGCGCTCGAATAGCTGCTGTTACCTCGATTGCTCCCCCCTCCGGGGTGTATTTAGTGGCGTTGGCTAGGAGGTTGTTGATAATGTCAACCAGGAGCGATTGATCATAATCCAACGAAATAGTGTCATTACTGGTGCTAAAAGCCAGGTTTAAATTGCGTGTCGTAGCTACCTCTCGAAAAGCATCAACGCGATTGGCCAAAATTGAGATGACGTTACCGTGGACTATGCGCGGATTAAGAAAGCCTGCCTCAATTTTACTGAGTTGTAATAGGCGATCAATCAGCCCCAATAGCTGGTCGCAGTTCTCCAGTATTTTTCCCAACCGACCTTGATGCAGGTGGTAATTAGGATCCGTCATGGCTAGTTTGATTGGTCCTTGGATGAGCGTCAATGGGGTACGGAATTGGTGGGTGATCCCAACGTAAAACCTCGCTTTTTCCGCCTCCAATTCCTTCACTCTACGGGTTTCAAGCGCCTGGTGTTGTGCGTGAAGGAAGGCGTATACCCCCAAGCCAAAAAGACAAGTGTAAAGCACCCAGGACCACCAAGTATTGTACCAGGGAGGGAGTACCCGAAGGTTGAGGACGCTTTTATTTTCGCTCCACTTTCCGTCGTTG
>JBCDGT010000811.1:0-2104 GCA_038750915.1 Bacteroidota bacterium | reverse complement strand
CCCAGCACCTCCCTCGCCTCACTGACCTTAAAAAAGGTGACAACCTCAACGAAAAGTTGGAAGAAATGCTCTGGTACTGGGTAGAGGGTTTGGTCGCCGCTTCCGCGGCTTCTGAGTAGACGGCCTAACGGCCTGCTAGGAGGTAGACGCACTAGCGTGCTACTAGGAACTGGGAACTGGGAATTAGACGGGCTCGGCCTCCTAGCAGCACGAAGTGCGTCCTAACTCCTAGCCCCCTACTCCCTAAAGCGCGTCTAAGATTTTCGGTAAAAATCTTGGATCTTCTTCGCCACGCTAAGGTTAGTTACTTCGGCAATTTCCGAAGCCAATGCCTCTTTCACCTTCTTCGGACTCCCGAAGTGGGCCATGAGTTTTTGCACCGTTTTATCGCCGATGCCAGGGATTTTGTGCAGTTCAGTGCCTACCATGGCATTACTACGACGGTTGCGGTGGTGCCGCAGGGCAAAGCGGTGGCTTTCATCACGGCATTGCTGGATCAAGCGGAGCGATTCAGATTTTTTATTGATGTGGAGGGGAACGGAGTCTCCGGGGAAGTAAATTTCTTCCAATCGCTTCGCGATTCCAACCACCGTCATTTTATCCCGTAGTCCCAAAAGGTCAATGCTCTCCATGGCGTGGCTGAGTTGGCCTTTACCTCCGTCAATAATCACTAGCTGCGGTAGGGGTTCTTCTTCGTCGCGCAAGCGTCGGTAGCGGCGATGGACCACCTCTTTCATACTAGCGAAATCGTCTGGTCCTTCCACTGTTTTTATGTTAAAGTGGCGATAGTCTTTTTTGCTCGGCTTGGCGTTTTTGAAGACCACACAGCTCGCCGTAGGGTTAGTGCCCTGAATGTTTGAGTTATCGAAACACTCGATGTGGGTTGGAATACGATCCATTTGCAGGTCCTCCTTGAGGGTACGAAGGATTCGTTCCGCTGGCGTTTGCCGGTTAGCGTTGTTCATCCGCTGCTTTTTCTTTTGCAGCAACATGTACTTGGCGTTCTTTACACTTAGGTCCAGGAGCTTACGCTTATCTCCAATCTTCGGAACGGTAACCTCGGCTTCTACCCCGGCTAGCTCAACTGGCTCATCCAGTAGAATCTCCGGGGCAATGCTATTGAAACGATCGCGGAGAGTAGGAATCGCGTAGGTCAGCAGGCTTTCCGCGTCATCATCCAGGTTCATGGTGATCTCCTGAGTATGGGTGTGGATCACTGCCCCGTTTACGACCTTAATATAATTTAGGTAAGCTTCCTTTTCGTCGATCGCCAATCCGAAGACATCAACATCGCGAATCGATACGGAGACGATCTGAGACTTGGCTTGGTAATGCTCGAAGGAAGTCAGCTTCTCTTTGATTTGATGGGCGCGCTCGAACTCCATCTCCTCGGCCAGCCGCTCCATTTCTGCCTGAAAATGCCGTTTTACTTCCGCAAAGTTCCCCTTGAGGATGTTCTTTACCTGAGCAATTTTGGTATTGTAGCTCTCTTCACTTTCCTTCCCAACGCAGGGGCCTTCGCAGTTTTTTATGTGGTACTCTAGGCAGACTTTGAACTTACCCCCAGCAATGTTACCCTCGCTGAGGTTCAGGGTGCACGTACGCAGTGGGAAGAGTTTTTTGACCAGATCGAGAATAATTTTAAGTTGCCCTTTGCTCGTGTAAGGCCCAAAGTAATAGCTACCATCTCGCTTCACCTGGCGGGTGATGAAGACGCGTGGAAATCGCTCCTTCTTGATGCAGAGGTAGCTGTAGTTCTTATCATCCTTGAGGTTGATGTTATACCGTGGCTGATGGGTTTTGATCAGGGCGTTCTCCAGCAGCAGGGCGTCTGCTTCCGTCTCAACGATTGTGAACTCCAAGCGGACGGCATTCTTCACCATCACGCGAGTGCGATTGAGGCGGTCCTTCCGTTCCCCAAAATAGCTAGCGACCCGATTGCGGAGCACCTTGGCTTTCCCAACGTACAAAATGGCCTCGTCGGGCCCGATAAAACGATATACTCCCGGCTGTTTAGGAACAGTATCGGCAATAGCTTTAAAGTCAGCGGTGGTCATTGAATAGCAAACACGGAAAGGAACAAATCGTTGGGGTTGGGAAAGCT
>JBCDGT010000810.1:0-2110 GCA_038750915.1 Bacteroidota bacterium | reverse complement strand
TCCAGCGCCCCCCGGTAGGGTTGAGTTGAGGAGAAGCGTCCTGTTCGTAAATACGTACGGCGGCCATATGCCATTTACCCTGAAGATCGTCCTGAAGGTTACTCTGTGGGGAGCATGCTGTGAACAAAAGGATAAAGAAAAAGGATAACTTAATGAGATGCATCAACGGTGGTTTTTACGCTAGATGCTTCTGGAGCTTCCTTTGACGTATCTCCTCACTCCTTCCTTGCTCCTTTGGGCAGGAGCCCTCTGCCTTGGTGTTCGCAATACCTACTACATGGCACCTGCGCGCCGGCGCCCAAATTAATGGGGGAAATTATCGCGAATTTGTTCCAAAATCCGGGTAAGATCGGCGTAATCTCCTTCGGTTAACTTCAGCCAAGTCTGTTCCCGCAAACCTTCAACGATGGGGTTAAGGACGTCAAACACTTCCTCTCCCTTAGCCGTCAGTACCACTTGGTACCGGCGCCGGTCATTAGGGAAGCGTTGACGCAGGGCTAACCCCTTTTGGGCCAGCTTATCGATGATACGAGACACCGTGGGGGCATCCTTAAAAGTACCATTGGCCAGGTCGGTCTGTGAAACCTCTTTCGCTGAGTAAAGATGATCTAGAACGACCCACTGCTCCGGAGTAAGGTTCACTCCGGCTTCCCGGAACGCGCGTTGGTACATAGCCTTCATCAGGCGAGTGGTCCGATCTAGTAGGGTGCCGACATTATCGTAGGAGAGTGAGTTCAAAGTGCGGGGGTTGTTGTGGTAGATCACCGGCTAAGGTAATAGTCGTACAGCAATTGCTCCGGTAACCAATGGCTTCCGTTGTAAGGTACCACCCGAACAGAAGCCAAAGGGCCATACACGGCAGCCAGCCGTTCTTGGTGCAAGAGTGGGTCTCGGTCTCCAGCAAAAACGGTGGCTGAAATACTTCTTGCTTGCAGGGCCCGTTCCAGTTCCTCGGGCTGAGGAGGGAACCGAAGCACACTACGCAGGGTAGCAGCTAGGCGGCGGCGAAAGGTCCCATCCTTCAGGTTGTGGTTGAGGTATTCGGCGGAGTAGCGATTGATGACTCCGCGACGGTGTAGCCAGTTACTTAGTCGCAGAATATAGCGCGGTCGCTTGCTGAAAGCCGCCAGCGGGCGAATCAGGGAAGCGGGTAAAGTATCGATCCAGTTCGTATACCGTCCGCCGGCTCCATCGGGGGCAACTAGGGCAAGATCTCGAATATTGGGATGCTCTAAAAAAGGGAGGGTCGCACTCAAGATTCGGCCACCAAGGCTGTGACCAAGCAAGTAAACGCTACGATCAGTGAAGTCGGCAATTAGGCGCTGAAATAAGGCCGCAAGTTCCTTCGGCTCGTATTGTTGTTTTACCCATTCCGATTTCCCGTGGTAGGGAAGGTCGGGAGCAAAAGTGGTGAATTCGTTACCAAGGGCAAGAGCAAGGCGTTCCATCCGCCGGCCGTTGCGCCCAAACCCGTGGACCGATAGCATAATCCGAGGACCATTTCCGTACTGGCGGACGTAGAGCCGATCTTGGCTAATGGGGGTGGTGAGCGGTTCGCGACCGTCTTTGGTCAGGAAAAAATCTGCCAGGGTACAATTGTTTTGTTGGTCGGATAAATACGCGTTGACGGCAAAAATAGTTGGTGTAATCAACCAAATGCTTTCCAGATTGCTCCAATAATTACGACAATCAACAACCAGTACGCGTATAAACCCGCTTTAGGGTGTTTAGCGGCAAACCTCGCCGTTAGGTAACCACCAATCATTTGCCCAAGGGCCATCAACGCACCAATTTCCCAACTGATTAAGTCTCGCCAAGCAAAGATGGCCACCGCAATAATGGTATAGACCGTTACCGATACGGCTTTGACAACGTTGCCTTGGATAATTTCGTAACGGGCAACCAGCACCATAATGGCCAGGAAGAAAGCTCCCATACCCATTTGAATGAAGCCTCCATAAACTCCGATGGTAAAAAACAATGGAATGCTGAGCCAGAGCGATAAAGGGGGCTTCTTGGCATCGGCAATTAACCAACGTTTTGGCTTTACCAACACAACCACCAGCATCACGATGAGCAGGTAGCGAAAAACATTGCGGTACGCCTCGTT
>JBCDGT010000809.1:0-2115 GCA_038750915.1 Bacteroidota bacterium | reverse complement strand
GCCGCTCGATAGGGGAGGTAACGATCTACTAAAAAAAGGTAAAGCCCGTAGTTGATCCCCGTGGCAATTGCCCCCGTGATGGCGAAAGGAATTTTTTCGACCACAAAGTCTATCGCCTTTTGCAGTTTTGTTGCCACTAGGTGTTAAGATTTACCATTTACTATTTGGGATTTACCATTTTCTTCCCTACGCTTCAGGTTTTTCATCCAAGATATCATTACTCGGGTCCAGGGTGTCTAACGAAGTAGCAAGGGAAGATGCTGGAATGCTGTCCGCTGGCTCTTGCTCTAGCAGGGTTTCTCGGTATGCTGGCTCGACTTCGCGGTAGCTTGGGACCACTTCGGCCCCGATATTTAAAGCACGATGCCAGTTGCGGCGCCCCAGATTGACCAGTACTAATAGCGCTGGCAATAAGAGTAGCAGAACTACCGTGGCGGCCAGCAAGCCAAAGGCTACGGAGATGGCCATGGGAATGAGGAACTGGGCCTGGAGGCTCTTTTCAAATAGCAGGGGAGTAAGGCCTGCGAAGGTAGTGACGGAAGTGAGCACAATCGGTCTGAACCGGCTGCGACCGGCTTCGTAGAGGGCGTTCATTTGATCCATCCCATCTCGTAAGTTGTCGTTATAGGTTGCCACTAATACGAGGCCGTCATTGACGATAATACCAATCAGAGCTATAATCCCCAAGAACGAGAAAAGCGAAATGGGGGCGCCCATCAGCCAGTGGCCAAATACAACTCCGATAAAGCCGAAGGGAAGTAATAAAAATAGTGCCGTTGTTTGTAAAATACTCCGGAAAGTAAGCGCCACTACGAAGAACATCAACAGTAGTACTACGGGGATAACCTTCTGCGTGGAGGCAATGGACTTTTGTTGTTGGCGCACTTGGCCGTCGGGTACCGTTGCAACCCCTGGGTACTCTTTGAGGATACGGGGGAGAATGTTGTCGTTGATCTCGGTGGTGACGTCGGATACGGAACCATTATTATTCGCTACGTCTGCCTCCACCTTGACCTCGCGGCGTCCGTTGACGTGGTTAATGGCAATAACCCCACGTTGAAGATCCAATTCTGCTAATTCAGACAGCGGATAATTGCTGCCATTAGGCAAACGAATCCGCATGCGGTTGAGGTCGGTTAAGCTGCGGCGGTCACTTTCTGCAAACCGTACCCAAACTTTGACTTCATCTTCGCCGCGTTGTAGTCGCTGGGCTTCCGAGCCGAAGAATCCCGCTCTTACCTGACCGAGGACATCCTGAAGGTCGATGCCGAGGTACTTGGCTTTTTCTTTTAGGGAGATGTTGATTTCTCGTAACCCCTCTTGGTTGTTGTCAACTACATCCGAAAGCTCGCTCAGCTTTTCCAGTTCTCCTTTCACGGCCTGGGTAGCATCTTCCAACTCATTGATGTTGTCTCCCACCAGTGAAACAGAAACCGGTTTGCCAAATACCGACTGGCCACCGAAGGAGAGTACCTCTGCTTCATCAATGGGGCCAGTAGCCTCGCGGAGGGCATTAGCCACTTCGCGCAGCTTGATATCTCCCCGGAACTCACCGGGTAAAAGGGCAACGGTAGCCGTTCCTTGGTAGGTGTTGGGGCCTACTTTAAGTTCTACCCTTTCGATGATCTCTTGTCCTTCTGGTAAACGCTTACTGATTTCCTCGTTTACTTCTTTTGCGGCCGCCCGGATTCGTTCCATGGTGGCCAGGGTCACATCTTCAGGCGTCCCAGCCGGCAGCTGTAGTGTAACGGCAACATCATCTCTCTCAATGACGGGGAAGAAAGTAGTTTTTACAAAGCCGCCGTTTACAACTCCTACGGACAGCATCAATAGCGCTACACTTGCGGCCAGCGTAATGAATTTCTGCCGCATGGCGAAGTGCAAAATTGGAGAGTAGAATTTATCCCGCAAAAATGCCATTAAAGACTCAAACTTTTCTTGGATCCAGTTGGGCTTAGCGTCTGGGTCTAATGCTTTTGAATGGGCCACGTGGGTGGGGAGGATAACGGCCCCTTCGACCAGGGAAAATACCAAAGAAAAGATTACCACCAGGGCCATTTCTCCGAAGAAGTCGCCCAGCTGCCCATCAATAAATAGGAAGCTAGAAAAAGCAAT
>JBCDGT010000808.1:0-2135 GCA_038750915.1 Bacteroidota bacterium | reverse complement strand
GCTAAAATTAATAATAGCGGCAATACCAGACTGTAGACCAAGCGCAAGGTAAAAGATCGCTGGTCATCTTCGGTACCATCCCGAAAAGCCTTAAGGTCTTCGTCGCTTAGGCGGGGTACCGCCGCTGGTCGCAACAAGCCAAAAAGAATGATATACAGTATGTAACCACCCACCAGGATCAGCCCTGGCCACAGGGCGGCGGCAAACAACTGACCAACGGATACCCCTAGTACACTACCTAGCAGCACCAGCACCACGGAGGGCGGAATGATTTGTCCCAAAGTGCCCGATGCCGCAATGGTACCGGTTGCTAACTCCGGACTGTAGCCCTTTTTAAGCATTGGTGGCAAGGAAATCAACCCCATTGTGATGACCGTTGCACCCACAATCCCCGTAGAAGCCGCCAGAAGCGCACCTACGATGACCACCGAAATGGCCATACCTCCCCTCAATTTGCCAAATAGAGCCGTCATGGTTTGCAGCAGCCGCTCCGCCAGGCCGCTCTTTTCCAGCATGATCCCCATAAAAATGAAGAGCGGGACGGCCAGTAATAGGTAATTCGTCATGATGCCCATGATGCGATTGGGCAGTAAGCTCAAATCTGCTATATCCAGGAAGCATAGTGCGTACACCAAAGACAGACCACCCAGCGTAAAGGCCACCGGATAACCATAAAGGATGAGCAAGAAGATGCTGATGAAGAGTAAAATAGCTAATACCGCAAGACTCATGGCGCAGTGGTTTTAAAGCTTCGCTTAAACACAATCGCTATGCCCTGGAGCAGGAGCAGAAAAGCCATCGTAGGAATCATCAGCTTGATGGGAAAGAAAGTAGGCAACCCGCCTGGGTTGGGTGAGCCTTCCCCATTAATGAAGGCTTCGTAGGCGTATTGCGCCCCCGTGACCAACAATAATACACACCAGGGGATTAGGAAGATGAGCGTACCCCAAACATTGACTTTACGCCGATCCGGAGCGGAGAATTTTTCGTAAAAAAGATCAACGCGCACGTGGCGGTCTTCCTGGAGGGCGTAAGGCGCACCCAATAAGAAGATGAGGGCGAATAAATGCCACTGTACCTCCGTTACCCAGACGGCAGTGAGATTAAAACTGGCGCGTAGAATAACATCAACTACGATTAGGATGACTAACAGTACATTCAGCCAGGCGACGGCTTTCCCCACGGCAGCAATTAGCTTTTCAATGCTCGCAATCATGGACAAAAGGTAGGAATTTTAGTTTGATCAGGCGGTAAGCTTACCTTTAAGCCATGAAAAAGAAAGTTTTGCGCGTTGGCCTCACCGGAAATATTGGAAGCGGCAAGAGCACCGTTGCTCGTTTATTCGAGCAGCTGGGCATCCCCGCCTATTACGCCGACCAGCGTGCGAAGCAGTTAATGGTGACTAACGAAGTATTAAGGAATGAGATAACAGCAGCATTCGGGGCCGAAGCTTACGTTCAACAACCCGGCACAAATGGAGAAATGTCCAAAGGAAGCTACACCCTTAATCGAGCCTTTCTAGCGGAGCAAGTATTCGGCAACGACCAGCAGCTTCAACTACTCAATGGACTAGTACACCCCGCCGTTGCCCAGGATGCTTTACAGTGGCACAATAGCCAAGAAAACGTGGCTTACACCCTATACGAAGCTGCGATCACCTTTGAGACCGGAGGCTATAAAGTACTCGACAAAGTCATTGTAGTTAGTGCGCCGGAGGAAATTCGCCTACGGCGAGTGATGAAAAGAGACGGCGTGCAAGCAGCCCAAGTAAAAGCCAGAATGGACAAACAGTGGCCCGAAGCTAGGAAAATTGAAATGGCAGATTTTGTAATCGATAATAGTGGAGACCAACTGTTGATGTCACAGGTTCTTGCGGTGCACCGGCAGTTGTTGGAGTTGAAAACCGACGGATAGGCATTCGCCTACAGTTTATTTAGTCTAGGATACGATCGCAAGGATAAGGATGCAATCGCAAGGATAAACAACCGCAAGGCACTGAAGTACCTTGCTAATGGGTTAGACGTCCCTCCAGGACTCGTGTTCACTTACTTCGCGGCACTTGCGTTGTCCTCCCAAATATGCAGCTGGGCATCTTTGAAGTTAATGCTGAAGAGAAATTGTTTCAAGAAGTCCAT
>JBCDGT010000807.1:0-2137 GCA_038750915.1 Bacteroidota bacterium | reverse complement strand
TTGCGCACTGCGAGCAACACATTGAGGAGCGAGTGACCTCTCTACAATCATCCCTGACGGATATTGAAACCTCCCGTAATAATGAAACTAAGTCTAGTGCCGGTGATAAGTTTGAAACCGGTCGGGCAATGATGCAAATCGAAGCAGCTAAACTGCAACGCCAATTGACCGAAGTCCTCAAGCTGCGGCAGGCCATCGACCAGATCAAGCGTCACCCACCGGCGGAAAACGTAATCGGAGCTGGTAGTTTGGTAGCTACGAACCGAGGACTTTACTTCCTCGCTATCGGCATCGGTAAGGTGAAACTAGAAGGCCGCACCATATTCTGTACTTCTTTAGAAGCGCCGATTGGTAGTGCGCTACTCGGTAAAAGGGTAGGGGAAACCTTTAGCTTTAACGATTTGGAATTTTTGATCAAGGGAATTGTTTAGCAAAATTCACTTACCCTCGGCGGGCGTACGGACCGGTGCCTTCGCTCGCCGAGCGTGGGTGGAGATGGTTATCCTAGCACTATCTCTGGCACTTCACTTGGTACAATGAGCCGTCCTTCCGTGGCAGCCTTAATGTCTTCAACGGACACTCCCGGTGCTCTTTCGAGGAGCAAAAAACCTTCCGGTGTCACTTCCAATACCGCCATATTCGTCACGATCTTCTTTACGCAACCGACGCCCGTGAGCGGGAGGGTACAACGCTTGAGTAGCTTGGATTGCCCCTTGCGGTTGATGTGGGTCATGGCAACGATGATGTTGTCGGCAGAGGCTACTAAATCCATGGCACCACCCATGCCTTTGACCATTTTACCCGGAATTTTCCAGTTGGCAATGTCACCATTTTCCGCTACTTCCATGGCACCGAGAACGGTTAACTGGACGTGACGCCCCCGAATCATGGCGAAGCTGGTGGCGGAGTCAAAAATGGTCGCCCCGGGCAGAGCGGTGATGGTTTGTTTGCCAGCGTTGATGAGGTCGGCGTCTTCCTCCCCTTCGTATGGGAAGGGGCCCATACCCAGAATGCCATTTTCGGACTGGAAGGTAACGCTGATGCCCTCCGGAATATAATTGGCAATCAGGGTAGGGATGCCGATGCCGAGATTGACGTACCAGCCGTCCTGAAGTTCCTGCGCGATGCGTTGGGCGATGCCGTTTCTATCTAACATGCTTGTTTGTTTGGTCGGTTGGTAATTACTTGCTGCGTACGGTCCTTTGCTCGATGCGCTTTTCGTAGTGGCTGCCCTGGAAAATCCGCTGCACAAAAATGCCGGGAGTATGGATCTGGCTAGGGTTCAGTTCTTCGGGCTCTACGAGTTCTTCGACTTCGGCAATGGTGATTTTGCCCGCCATTGCCATGGCAGGATTGAAGTTGCGGGCGGTGCCTTTGTAGATCAGGTTGCCGAAGCGGTCGCCCTTCCAGGCTTTAACGAGGGCAAAATCCGCCGTTAAGGCGTGTTCTAGGATATGAGGTTTTCCGTTGAATTCCCGTACTTCCTTACCTTCCGCCACCTCAGTACCGTAGCCGGCCGGAGTAAAGAAGGCTGGGATGCCCGCGCCACCGGCGCGGCAGCGCTCGGCTAGGGAGCCCTGCGGAATCAGGTCGACCTCCAGGTCACCACTCAGCATCTGCCGTTCAAACTCTTTGTTCTCACCTACGTAGGAGCTGATCATCTTTTTGACTTGCCGCTGCTGTAGCATCAGGCCAATACCAAAATCATCTACCCCAGCATTGTTTGAGATGCAGGTAAGGTCAGTAACCCCACTTTCCACTAGGGCTGTAATGGCTCGTTCTGGGATGCCACAGAGGCCGAAGCCCCCCAGCATAAGGGTCACGCCACTCTCGATACCGGCAATGGCGGCCGCGGCGTTAGCAACTACTTTATTCATGATGCGACGATTCACTTTTAAGGGCGGTGAAGATACCTAGGAAAGCGGATAAATGGCAGAATTGTTGCCTTGACAATTATATTTTAAATTTGGAAGCATTATTATTGTTTACTAAGGCAAGCGCAGTAAAATTTCCTACCCATTAATTGCTGCATTTCAACAGCTTTGAATCCTTTTTCAAGCACCAATTTGTTCATTTTTGTCATTCGCAACAAAAACGAACCAAAAAATGCTCGTCCTGCTCAAACTCGCTTCGCTCA
>JBCDGT010000806.1:0-2149 GCA_038750915.1 Bacteroidota bacterium | reverse complement strand
GGGTAAGCCCCCAGCTAAAGGCGGCGAAGGGAGCTTGTTCCGCGTCTAAAGCCCGATTTAGACCAATGGCGTGAGGCGCCCCTTTGATCACGGATTTAATCTCGAAGTTGATCCCATCGGGTGACCACTGGATGGTGTTTTTTTCTGGCCCGTCGGTGGTGATCAGGCTGGCAATACCACCACCGTAGTTCCAGACGCAAATCTCGTGGCCACTATTGCTAATGGGGTTGTAGGGAGACTTTACGTACGGCCCGAGGGGATGATCAGCAATGGCCAGACCATGTCTAATCTGCCGACCGCCGAAGGTGATCTCTTCGCCCATCTGTTCCCCTTTGTAGTAGAGGTGGAATTTTCCTTTGAAAAACAGTAGGCAGGGATCGTGCACTTTGTGGCTGTCGAAATCTCCCTTTCGCTCTACCTGGAAACGGTCGTCAGCGTCACCAGACCAAATGCCATTATCCGCCGGACTGAGGATAGGTGCTTTACTTTTTGTCCATGGTCCTTCCGGTTGGTCTGCCCAGGCAATACCGATCTGATTTTTAACACGGACCGTATAAGGAGATTTTACGGTTTGGTAGGTAAGGTAGTACTTACCTGCGTGCACGAAAATTTCCGTCGTAAATACGGAACGATCATCGTAGGCTCCTGCTGCGCCGCGTTTCACGGCTGGCCCTTCCTCCTTCCAGGTTACTCCATCCTGGGAGGTAGCGTACCAGATATCGCAGCGATCCCAAGGGAACACCTTACCGTTTTCAATATCCCCGGCAAAGCCATCCGTTGGCCCCAGGCTGCGGGAATACCAGACGTAGTACCGCCCATTAACCCGGATAATGCTTGAAGGATCTCTGCGCACCACGCCTTCTTCATAGGCCAAGTCTCCTTTGAGGTCAAAAACCTCGAATTGGCCAAACCACTCATTGCTGAGTTGCGGCCAACGGAGCGCTCGTATGCTGGCGGCGCTTAGGCAGTCCGAATTAGTGATGCCAAGTCGGTCAATTTCCTCCGGGGTCGGCTTTGGTGGTGTTTTATCGGTGGAGTGATGAATCATGAGTCGCTACTTTAAGAAATGAAGACGTAATGATGAGCAGAAGTGAGTTCAATATTTATTGGGTAAATGTCTAGTTATTTTTAGTGATGCAAAACATGAAAAGCTTGATAAAAACTGAACACTTATAATATAAAGAGGCTATAAAACAAGGAGTTAGGGCCAGTTATCCTACTTTTGACCTAAACATACATTCTACCATATTTATCGAGGAGCTTGTGGAGAATGTTGTAGTAATGCTTGCTTCTTATTTACTTACTCGTCATGCAAAAGTATTCATTGGTACTAGCCTTGCTTTTTGTCGCTACCTGCTTTCCCGCGGTAGCTAGTTATGGCCAGTTAGATTCGGCTTTTAATCAAAGAATTGCTGCCGCCGCGAATCTGAGATCCAGTAACCCCGACGAATCACTCCGACTACTGGAAGGAATAATCGAGGAAGCTCTTATGACCGGGGATACCGCACAAGCTGTTATGGCCTTGGTAGAAGAAGCGGGGACTTTCGGACACCAAGCGAACTACAAGGAGGCCTACGACCGATTATGGAAAGCCTTGTCACTAGCTGATCGGGCGAATCTTAAAGGGGTTAGTGCGAGAGTTTACGTGGCTATAGGCCGTTACTATAGTTTTTACAAGCGCAAAGAGAAAGCCCTTAGTTACTTTCAGCGCTCCCTGGAAATCAACCAGGAAAGGATAGCTGCGGGGGAGGCGGAGCCCGGTGTTTTAGCGGATAATTATTACGCTTTCGTGTCTACTTATCGCGAATTGGATGAGCCGGGGAATGCCCAAAAATACTTAGATAGTTGCTGGAAATATCATAACCCAGAAGTGTCCATCATCAACCAACCGTACTTGGTCTTCGAAGGTGGATGTATTCTTGATCAAATGGGGAAGCATGCGGAAGCCTTAAGCGCTTATCAGTCCACAATTCCCTGGATGGAGCAATATGACGTTGGATACCAAACCTTGGTGTATACCTATATGGGGGATGTTTTAAGCCGCATGGGACGACTACAAGAAAGTGAAGCGGCTTATAAACAGGCCCTGAGGATTAGTAAGGCTACCAACAGTCACCGGGATTTTTCACCACTCATCTACGAAAAGCTG
>JBCDGT010000805.1:0-2153 GCA_038750915.1 Bacteroidota bacterium | reverse complement strand
CGAAGATCAGTTCGGCGGTTTCGCTGGCACGCATGCCCAGCTTACTTTCCTTCTTGCCACCGCGAAAACCGGCATCCGATCGCTCAACGATGAAGGCGGTCATGCCGTGACTATCTAGTAGTTCTCCGGTACGGGCAATTACGACGGCTACTTCTCCACTTACACCGTGAGTAATGAAGTTTTTAGCACCATTGAGGAGGAAGCTTCCATCTGCTTGTCGTTCCGCTACGGTGCGCATCCGACCGGCATCAGAGCCAGTGTTGGGCTCCGTTAACCCCCAGGCACCAAGGTGCTCACCACTGGCGAGTTTAGGCAGGTATTTTTGCTTCTGTTCTTCATTACCGAACATCAGAATATGGTTCGTACAAAGCGAGTTGTGAGCAGCTACACTAAGGCCAATGGAACCACAAACCCGGGCAATCTCATCAATAATCGTGATGTACTCCGCATAGCCAAGGCCAGTGCCGCCGTAGGTTTCAGGTACTAAAACGCCCATGAAACCAAACTCTCCCATCTCTCTAAACAGCTCACGTGGGAAGTGCTCTCGCTCGTCCCAGTCCATCAAATGAGGACGAATACGACTCTCGGCAAAGTCTCGCGCACTCTGGCGAATCATTTCCATTTGTTCGTCGCGGGGAGAGGCAGTGGGATTAGTGACCATGGTAATTTTAGTTAAGGCTGTGGTTGGTTAAATAGCAAAAGTCCGCTAAATGTTGTGGTGGTGTGGCGAAGGTAGGCATTTTGTTGTCATGGCAACTATTTTTCTTTCTTTTTACGACGCCTAGGCGTCCAAAAATTTACTTCCCTCGCTTACTAGTGCTGGGTTACAAAAATAAGAATTTAACTTTGATTTTCAAAGTATCAATAGTAAGCCAACATTGTAACATTCCTGGCCTTCGAGATATAAAGTAGAAAAGAACTATGCGTTCCGCCATTTTTCTCCTGCTGGTGGCAATTTCTGTGACTGGATGTGGATTACTAGCTGATGCAATCGAAAATAAGCTCCAACCAAAGAATCCTGTAGAGCAGGCCAAGGAGCGGGCCAATTCCGCCCTAAGGGATCGCTTTCTACAATCCATTGGGGTAGACCCTAGCCTTTTTTCGGAGCCGCAACCTTTATCATTTGCCGAAACCGTTAGTGTAGGGGCTAGTTTAGAGCAGACAAGCGTTCCTTCCTCCCTGCGCTTCAATGAGCGCAAGGGATTCCGCCTATCGGATTTTCAGGATTATATGTGGAGCACCTACGGCGTAAGGCTTCGCGAAGAAAAATCTCAGGAAGACCCCGAGACGGGCAACCGCATTACCTGGTTTTACCAAGTACATGAAGATATCAAAGTCTTCGGTACTTATTACCGAGCTGTGGCAGCCCCCAACGGTGAGATAAAGCAGGCTTTTGGTACGGTGTATGATGATATTACCGTAAGCACCAAGGCATCACTTTCTGCCAACGCTTCCTTTGCCGCGCTAAAGAACGAACATCCCGAAGTTACTGACTGGCAATCAGTAGCAGCGGAGAACTTTTCGACGGATACGCTACCTGCTGCGGCAGCGGTGTACGTCGATGAAGGTTTGGTCGTTTTACCTAGAACGCTTAACGTGGACAAGCGGGATGAGCTATGTCGCCGGTATACGGTAGGTGGTATCAGTAATTCCAGTGAGGAGGACATCTTTCTCGGTGCCACTACTGCTGGCATTCGCTTACGTTTAAGTTTGGTCCTAGCTCAGAATTGTAATCATCGCCACCAGTTGGTGACAACAGAAGTCCCTACCCTATTTCATGGCCGCCGGCGTATTCCCCTTAACCATCATTGCATAGAGAACCCTACCCTTATGTACAGAGGGGAAGCGAGGCTAGCTTTTGGGTTAAGAACCATGCCAAAAATTGTTCAATATTATTCTCTCGACAACAGTGATCTAGACGAAGCGTATGCTGGTTTTCGCAACATTCAGTTCCGCGCACCATTCGATAAATCAGAATTTATTAACAATGAAATTATCTGCGAAACTGCCCAGTTTACTTGTAACAACTACCATAAAAAAGGTTATTTTGATGGCTACTGGGCACTAAAAGAAACACTCGACTACTACGCCGAAAGCTTCGGTAGAAGGGACTACCGTACCCTTACTGGCGATCGGCTAACGGTAAAATTTGG
>JBCDGT010000804.1:0-2156 GCA_038750915.1 Bacteroidota bacterium | reverse complement strand
GCCACTAAACGCCTGACCGAAGCCCAGATCAGTCAATTTTGCGCCACCTTCGGCCATGCGGTCGTGTTACTCGGTGGCCCTGGCGACCGGGAGGTTGGGGAACGCATTGCCGCTGCCAACACCAACACCAGCAATGCTTGTGGTCACTTTTCGTTAGGTGGTTCAGCGGACCTACTGCGGCAAGCTACGGTGGTCGTCACCCACGATACGGGCCTGATGCACATTGCCGCCGCCCTGCGCAAACCGATCATAAGCGTATGGGGCAATACCGTACCTAACTTCGGGATGTACCCTTATTTACCGGGCCAGGAGGAGCTAGAAAAAACACGGCGGCAGGAGGTACTAGACCTACCCTGCCGCCCGTGCTCAAAAATTGGGTTCCAAGCGTGTCCGAAAGGTCATTTTCAGTGCATCACCGGCCAGGACCCAGCGGCCCTGGCCAGCTTTGCGGCAAGTTTATTGAGAGACGGTTAATGGGTTAAAAAATAAAAGACATCATCAGTTTTTGGGAATATTATTTGGTTACCGTGAAACGGCGACTAAGTCTTCCAGTGCCATCGTTATAGTGAAATACGTAAGTACCAGTAGGAAGATCCCGTACCTGGAGATCGAGCGCCTCCCCCTTAAATTGCCCCTGGCGAAGCGTACGTCCGTTAAGGTCTACTACACGGTAAGCCGCCTCGCTGGCGGGTTTATTCAGAGTGACTCGTACGCGTTCGTTGGCTGGGTTTGGGTGTAGTTGTAAATCTACATTCTGGGCCTCTGCGGGCAAATCCCGGCCAATAGGTGTCCTTTCTGGCCGACAAGGCATCCCTTCGGAGATGGTTACGCTACGGAAGTAACTATTGCCATTGCGCGCTCCGACGTCGTGATCGGCAATAAAGAAGAGGGTGTTAGCATCACCGACGTAGAAATTCCCCACTGGAATTTGGTAGAATTTCCACCGTCCGTTACCGGGATAATCCGTAAATTCTTGTCGGCCCCAGTTTTGAGTGCCGTAGAGTTTGAAGGTAAGATTGGAGGAAATGATATCGTTATCGTCAAAACCAATGCCGTGGACTTCTCCCTGCTGAGTAGATCGGAACCAGAAGGATAGCCAGGTATCGGAGGTAATGGTGTAGTCTAGGTCGATTTTCTTCCAAGCGTTCCCCTCTACCAGTAAGGTGTTGCCATTCTCCAAGATGGCGAAAGTTCCCGCATCCTGGTTCGTGCCGTAAGGAAGGACTGGTTCTTCAATAAAATTTAGCGCCGCGCACTCTTCGTTGTCATCGGGCGGAACGTCGGGCAGGCAGAAGTCAACGATAGCAAGAGTGTCGAAGGTATTATTCCCGCCCAGCACATTACCGGAGGAATCACGCAGGCTAAAGCTACCGTTGCCGTAGTCACAACAAATTCCGTCAAAATCGCTATCCTTGATTTCAAATACGTAACATCCATCAGGTATACATATCGTATCCTTGATGACTTTACCCTTTTGTTTTTTAGCGTAGGGCCCTCCTTTGGCAATCAAACCTCCTGCTTCTGTCCGTAAACTCCAAGTAGTTTCCATCCCAAAATCATCGAGGGTGAGGTCGAGGTAAACGGTCTGTTCTTCACAACTAATTTCGTCATCACCACCGGTCGATGGATCATCCGGATCATCATCATCGTCGTCATCCCCATCACCTACGACACTACAAACTGCTTGGACGCAACCCTGGGCGGCAGCCACCCGGTTTTGGATAACTGCGGTAGGCTGCGGGCCGAAACCATTAAAGAAATTAATACCCGTAGAGCGCAGGTGGCAATAAGACATAATGGTTCCTCCATTACTGGGAATTCCAGGATTGGGACAGGAGCCTTCCGTCCACCCCGGGCAGCCATCGATGGCCGTGTTATTACCATTCCACACACACGCGTGGGTATGTTGGCTGCCCAACAAGTGGCCTAATTCGTGCGCAATTACCATAGTCGACCAACTGAAAGTTGGCACCGCAGCAAAACTAGAGCGAATACTGGAGAAGCTCATCCGAGCGGCGTTGTAAGGATGGCAGAGCCCATCAAGTACGGCTATACCCCCACTGGCTTTATAACTGACAAGTTGGGCCAGGTCTCCATTGAAAGACCGTCGGGTAGACTGAAACTGGGTAAGTATCGTACTGCTCGAAGAGCCCGCG
>JBCDGT010000803.1:0-2167 GCA_038750915.1 Bacteroidota bacterium | reverse complement strand
TCAAACCAGCCGCCGGCGCTACTAAGTCCGGAAAGCGAATTGCGCGTGGACAAGGTTCCGGTCGTGGTGGTACGTCTACTCGCGGTCATAAAGGAGCAAAATCTCGCAGTGGTTATAAAAGCAAGCGTAACTTTGAGGGTGGTCAGATGCCACTGCAGATGCGCCTGCCTAAGCGTGGCTTCAACAGCCCGAACCGTAAGGAGTACGTTGGCATCAACCTAGATCGCCTACAGGCCATCAGCGAGAAGCACGGCCTTACGGAGATCAGCCCCGATACCCTTTACGGTGCCGGTATCATTAAGAAGAATGATCTGGTAAAAGTACTCGGTAGCGGAGAACTCTCTGCCGGACTGACCATTACGGTGCACGCCGCTAGCGCTACCGCAAAGGAAGCTATTGAAAAAGCTGGTGGTTCTCTCACCATCGCCTAAATTGATTTACCCATGAGGTTTTTTGAAACGCTGAAAAATATTTTTTCGATCAAGGAATTGCGGGAGCGCATCCTGTTTACCCTGTTACTGATCGCTATTTACCGTTTGGGGTCCTTCATCGTCTTGCCTGGTGCGGACGTTGAAGCGCTGAAAGCAGCGGTAGAAAGCTCCAGCAACGGCGCTAATGACCTTTTGGGCCTCATTAACCTGTTCACCGGTGGTGCGTTCAACAATGCATCGATCATGGCCCTGGGTATCATGCCTTACATCACGGCCAGTATCATCGTGCAGTTGCTTGGTTTCGCCGTTCCTTACTTCCAGAAGCTGCAAAGCAAGGAAGGAGAGTCCGGCCGCAAGAAGTTGAGCCAAATTACCCGCGCCCTTACCGTAGCTATTACCCTTGTACAAGGTGCTGGTTACCTGACTTATATCCGTAGCAATGGCGGTATGTCTTCCTTAGTGGACCCTTCGATCTTCTGGATTTCTGGTATCGTTATTCTTTCTACGGGTACCATCTTTGCCATGTGGCTTGGTGAACGGATTACCGACCGTGGTATTGGTAACGGTGTCTCCCTCCTGATTACGGTGGGTATTATTGCTACGCTGCCCTCTGCCCTCGGCTTCGAATTCCAATCTAAGTTTGCTGGTGGTGGCCCCCTCATCTTCATCATTGAGATGTTCGCCTACTTCGCCGTAACCCTAGTAACGGTAATGGTAGTAACGGGTATCCGTAAGATTCCCCTACAGTTTGCTAAGCGCTCTGTCGGTCGTGGTGCCGCCTCTGCACCAACGACGACAAACCGCGATTACATTCCGCTGAAGGTTAACGCTTCTGGGGTAATGCCGATCATCTTTGCTCAGGCTCTGATGCTCTTACCCGTTAGCCTTGCTGGCTTCGGTAGTTCCGAAGCACAGAGCAGCTGGTTCGTACAGCAGTTCAACGACTTCACTTCTCCGCTCTACAACGTAGTGTACTTCTTCCTGGTGGTCATCTTCACCTACGTATACACGGCTCTGGTAGTCAACCCCGGCCAGTACACGGAGTACCTCCGTCGCCAGAATGCTTTTATTCCCGGCGTTCGCGGTGGTGCAGAGACCGAAGAGTACATCGATGCTATCACGAGCCGGATTACCCTTCCGGGTTCTATTATCCTTGGTCTGATCGCTATCCTGCCCGCACTTGCGGCTACTCTTGGCGTCAACCAGGCGTTTGCCATCTTCTTCGGTGGTACCTCCCTGATCATTATGGTGGGAGTAGTACTCGATACGCTTCAGCAAATCGAGAGCTACTTGCTGATGAAGAAATACGACGGACTCGTCAAAGAAGGACGGATTGAAGGCCGCGGCGGTGGCAGCCGGATGCAAAGCCTTGGTGCTGACTTCTAAACACTGAAAGTATCGCGACACTTATCGCAACTTTCCCCAACGCCCTTACCGTTATTCGGTAGGGGCGTTTGTTTTTACCTCTCCCCAGCTTACTTGTAGGGCCCCTTCCCCACAAGACGCGTCCGGTCCGGCTGACGCCTAGAGAGGGAATCAAAATTACCTTAGGTGGTAGTTTTACTATTGCCTATCATTTTTTTTCAGATCAACTTTCAGGTTAACAATCACCACTAGGAATTTTTTGCGTTAACTTCTCTCCAGCGTAGCGTTCTGGAGAGATTGAGAGAGGGAAAAGCAAAATGCCTAGTGGGTATCGTTCCGCAGTACACTCACTTATGTTACAGCAAGTTTGG
>JBCDGT010000802.1:0-2172 GCA_038750915.1 Bacteroidota bacterium | reverse complement strand
TTGACATCACCGATGGCTTCGGGATCTTCGACAAGCCCATTCTCAAACTGATGCAAGGCCAGATCGCCCAGCGCCTACCGAGGAGTATGCAGCTGACCTCCGAGCACCTCCGCCTCCACTTGCCGGCGCTGCTCAAAGCAGCGGGCTACCAGGCGCTGGTCCCGCTCATCCGTCACCTCGAGTTGAAAAGCATTGCTAACCGGCTCGTCATTTTTCTCAGGGTCGTTGCGGAATAGGCTTCAATCATTACCAGCATCAACCAACGACTAAATACCAATTACTACCCACCAACTTCTCCCACATGCACCCCGTCCAAAAGCATCTTTTCGCTACTAATTTCAAAGACATTAGCGGCGCTCAAATTGACGGTAAATTCGCCCTCAGTGATGAATTGATCAACCTCGGCTTGGGGGAATTACTTAGCCAGATAAAGACAAATGATAGCGCATCAGCTGCTGGCGGCACACCCTCGACAACAAATAATGTAGTATTACCCCCCGATCCTCGGGAGATGCTGCAATTATTGGACGTCAAAAAGCTGGAATACCGTACAGCAGTGGGTAAAACCATACTCACCATTAAGGCAAGCCTCCGCTCGCCCGACTAAGCCTGATCAAGGGCCCAGGCTGCTCGCAGTAGGTCAATTACCTGATCAACGTCAATATCTTCAGGAGCAAGGTATATATGGCGTCCGACCTGCTTGCGTCCTTCAAAAACCAGAAAGCCATTGTGGTCCAACTGCTGGGCTTTGGAAAAGCCAAATGCGACCCCTCGTTCCATCTTCCCCCAAGGGATGGAGGCTGGCCAAACAAAACAGATCATCCGCTTCCCATAGTAGCACGGGGCTCCCCAAGATAGCTTTTCACGGCATTCTGGCAGGGTTTCACGAATGAGCTCCCGCAGGATGTTGGCCGTTAAGCGTTCCTCCTCGGGAAGGCCATCGTATAATTCATCGATGTTGCGCTTGGGGTCTACTTTCACCTTAAGTTCTAATTACGGGCTCCACTGAAACGAGAATGGCGATCACGGGGTTACCATGATCGCCACTCTCAAAGGTTGTGGAACTCCTCCTGAAGCCCACTATATATGATAAATACCAGGAACCCTAGCGCTCGCCGTACTTTTCCAGACGGTAAGCCGCCTTCAGCAGCTCTTTGCGACGCTTCACACTTGGCTTAACGAATTCCTTGCGGTTCCGCAGTTCGCGGATCACACGGGTATTGATTGATTTACGCTTGTACCGCTTAAGGGCACGGTCAATGTTTTCTCCTTCTCGGACGTTGATGATTAGCATTAAATAGAACTGATTTTAAAATGGAGTGCAAAGATAAGGGTTTTCGGAAAAACCAATGGGATTTTATTGAATTTCTTCTTCCTGCCACTTGACAGAGCGCCCAGAAAGCTAGCAAAATAGATAGGGACCGTGAGGCCTTGCAGGTAAAAGAACTACCCTTGTAGAGGCTGCGACCATGAGGTTGGACCTTCGCCAGGTGGTATAGGGCGAATAGTCAAAGGTCGTTCTTCCGTTTCCGGCAAGTGGCGGAGTAAGAAATTTGGAAGCTGTAGCGTGCTATCCAATAAAGCATGGTTAGGTTCGCCAGCAAGTGCCTCGTAGGTATGGCTTCCATTCGTTACCCCTAGGACGAATCGACATTTAGCGGCACGTGCGCATTGTAGTAACCTTGGAGTGTCAAGGATAGCAGTCACCATTGCTGGCCGAAGTAAGCCGGCATTTTCAATGGCCAATTCAATTGGGTTCTCTTTTGTCTCCTGACGCAGGATCACAAGTTGCAGAAAACCGTCTTCGCCTACTTCCCAGTCCAAGCGGTCTAAAAGAATTTCGGTGTTAGCTCGATCGTATCCGCTGAGTACACAAACTCGTATTCCCCGCCGCCGCAACCACCTAAAGGTCGCTTCAATTCCGGGAGATTTTTCGAGCGCTGCCGTTTTAACGTACCCCTCCATTCCTTCCTGTACCCGTACGCAAACATCCTCCAAACGGAAAATGGCCAGGTGAAGAAAGCGGTTGATTGAAGTGGTAAACATTGAGGTTAAATTGCTAAATAAGAAATGCTAGAAACTTATTGTACAGTCAAATACAAACGCAAAACTCTTGCATTTAATGTAACAACACAAGTAAAAAAATAGATATAACCCTCGTGTGGTTGCAAC
>JBCDGT010000801.1:0-2173 GCA_038750915.1 Bacteroidota bacterium | reverse complement strand
ACTGACTCGTCTACTACCGTAGAACGGGATTTCGATCAGATTCAGGAACTTCGTTACAACCTTTTCCAATCCTGTTCCTGGCTAAACAATGGTACCAGGCAATTTCTACAGCCCTTCGGCATTACGCCAAAACAATTCAGCATTCTGGGCATTTTGGCTGATCGTGCCCCTGAATCACTGTCCATTCAAGAAGTACGGGATAGCTTAGCCGATAAGATGTCTGATGCAAGTCGACTGATCGACCGTCTCGAAAAGAAAGGCTTACTGAATAAATTTCCTTCTGACTTTGACCGCCGCTCCAATCGGGTACGGATTACCGAAAAAGGAGAGAAGTTACTCAAGCGGATTAACAACGGTCAGGATTCTCTCCGCCAATTGATTAGTGATCGCCTGGAGGCTCGGGAAGTCGCTCAGCTGAATGACTTATTAGATCGGCTGAAATAAGCTCCTAATTTAAGACTAAAAGAATGTACGGTAGGCTATCCTTAGTCATATCGCATACTGTGCTAAAGTCGCGCTTCTGGATAAGCCAGACTGACGGGTATCGTTAGTATCTAACTTACTATACTACTAGAATTTTTCGCGTTATCCTCTTTCAACGTAGTTTATGGACAGGCTTTGAGAGGGAGAAAAAGCAAAAGGTCTAGTAGAGTGACACCCAACAAACACTAACTTTGGCGCATGAACCTACCGGCCCGGATGGCATGGCGATACTTGTTCGCTCGTAAATCTACCAATGCCATTAACATCATTACCCTTATTGCCGCCTTTGGTGTAGCGATCGGAACGGCGGCGCTCATTCTGCTCCTGAGCGTTTTTAATGGCTTTGAAGATCTGTTTTTAAGCCTGTTCAACAACCTAAATCCTGACGTTGAAATCACGGCAACCAAAGGAAAAACCTTTGACGTCGACCGGGAAATGCTCGAAGGCTTGTACGGCCTTGACGGGGTGGAAGAAATTTCCCAAACCCTCGAAGAAACCGCCATTTTTAGCTACGACGGTAAGCAGAGTGCTGGCCGGATCAAAGGCGTTGATGCCAATTACCCTGCCATCAATGGTATTGACACAATGGTTCAGGAAGGGGAGTACGATTTGGACCTCCCCGCAAGCAAGGCTCGCGGAGCGATCGTCGGCAACCAGCTCTCCATCATCCTAGGCATTGATCCGCTTAATCAATTTGAGCCACTGACCATTTTCATGTCGCGCCCAAAACCCCGAGGCGGCGGCTTTCTAACTTCCGGAAAAAGTTCCTACATCCGACGGGACTTCCACCCTTCGGGTATCATTCGTAGCCAGGAAGCTTTCGAAAATCAGGCTGTTTTGATCGGCCTAGATCGTGCCCGTACCTTACTGAGTGTGTCCGACAGCACGGTTACTTCTTTAGAAGTGAAGCTATACCCAGGGTTTCAAGTTAAAGATACCTACGAACGCATCCAGGCTTTCATGGGGGAGGATTACCAAATCAAAAATCGCTACGAGCAGGAAAATAGCATTCTGAAATTGATGCAAGTAGAAAAATGGGTCGGTTTTGCCATTGTTTGCCTGATGATGGTATTAATCAGCTTCAACCTCATCGGGGCCCTGTGGATGATTGTGCTGGAAAAGAAGCGGGACATCTCCATCCTGCGCAGCCTCGGCATGACGGAAGGTAATATCCGGGGCGTTTTTTTCCGGGTGGGCTTACTGCTCTGCTCCCTAGGCATACTTACCGGCTTTTTGCTAGCTACCGCTATCTACATCCTACAAAAAACCTATGGTCTTGTCAGCCTTCCTGGCGTATTGCTGGAGGCCTACCCCATCTCTTTCCGCTGGCTTGATTTTCCTGTCGTTGCCGTTACCGTACTGGCCATCGGTTTCCTGGCCTCCTTACTCCCGGCGCAGCGCGCTGGCAAAATACCGGCAATCATCACGGAAGAATAATTGGGACAAAATTCCTAGAAAGGCAAATCATCGTCGTCACCGCCACCAGCGGTGGAAGCGCTGTCCGTAGAAGGTGCACTAGAAGCCGCCGTAGCGGTGGGGCCCGCACTTTTGGGCGGCGGAGCAGACATGGTCGCTGGTGGCTCTTCGCGGGGAATATAGTTCCCACCGCCACTATTTTCGTTAGAACGGCTACTGAGCATACGGAAGTAACTGGCGACGACTTCCGTGGTTTTACGTGGGTTGCCGTCTT
>JBCDGT010000800.1:0-2178 GCA_038750915.1 Bacteroidota bacterium | reverse complement strand
CCCCTTTCCGGTTGTCAAAGAAGGCGAGATCGGCTGCTTGCGCTTGCACCACGAAGTCAACGATCCGGCCGTGGTTGCTCATTGCCGCGGCGGTGCGCGGCAGTTTTAGGTTGACCAGGCGGCAGACGAGTTGCACCAGTGCGGCGGGGTCGATGCCCGTTGGGGTACGTCCGCCATCCAGGCGTGGCACGTAGAGCCACTTGCGGGCGAAACGTAGCAGCAGCTCGGGTTCCGAACGAAGATCTTCGGAAAGCGCCGCTTGCCCGGTGTAAGTGAAGTGTTGTTCCCCGTGTTGAAGTCGCATTCCGTCGAACTCTGGTAATCGAGCTCCGAAAGTGATGGGCAAGCCCAGATTTTCACCCAGCAGCATAGCGTGCAGATCGAGAGCAAAGGCAGGGGTGTCGCGTTGCCTGCGGAAGTCCCGATCTTCCACCCTTAGCAATTGATCAGAGCGTACGAACCCTTCAAACTCATCGTCGACACAACGAATGCGAGAAAATTGACGACCGGCTTCCAGAATGGTGACGGGCTCCCCCAGTAAGAGTTGAGAAGTCATCTCCGATTTCGCCTTCGAGCGAGCACGGATGGCCGCAGCGGTGAATCGGCCAACGGCGTGTACGGGAACGGTGGGGTTAATCATCGGCGCACAAGATAATAAAATGGTGTTATTGGTCTTTTGGTACTTTGGTAGAAAAGACGTCCCAGTCAGCAGGGAAGGGAGATGGGTGAGATAATTTCCGTAGAACAAAGTACCAAAGTACCAAAAGACCAACTCCCCAAGCCTGCACCTGCGGCCGCGCAAAATATTGATCCTTACCGCTCCGTTAGAATCCCGTATTTTCGCGCCCCAAACAGTTTTCGCGAAGCGTAAAAGGCCTCCATGAAGCATCTTCTTACCCTGTTGTTATTGTTCTGCCTTACGACTGCCGTACAAGCACAGGACTTCCATTTTTCCCAGTTCTTTTCCGCCCCGCTTACCCTTAATCCCGCTTTGACCGGACTTTTTCCTGGGCGTTACCGAGTAGCCTTGTCTAGTAGGAGCCAGTGGGGGCAGACCCTTGAAACGCCCTTTAACACAACCACCTTTTCTTCGGATTTTCATTACTACGTCAATCCCCATAAGCGTCAGTACAAGGATGCATTTGGTGTAGGGGTAGCCTTTGCGAGCGACCGGGTGTCCGAAATTAATTACAGTGTTAACCAATTCATGATCGGTGGCGCTTATCATAAATCACTCGATCCGAAAAACAATCAGTACTTGAGCATCGGCTTCCAATACGGGGTGGTGCAGCGTAATGTGAGCTACGACCGCTTCACCTTTGAAGATTCTTTTGATGGTACTTCCACCTACATTGAGGGAGGAAGCCTGGAGGAATTACCCGCGAATAATTATGCCTTCGGTGACTTGCAGCTAGGCCTAAACTATGCTTACGCCCCCAAAAATCGTCCGGGAGTATTCGTAGGAGTGGCCCTGCATCACGTAAACGAACCAGAACAAAGTTTCTTTGCCGAAATCACCCGAGGAGAAGACATCGAAGTGAGCAGTACGCTCGACCGGCGGTATTCCGGCTATCTCAACTTTACCCTGCCTTTGAACCGTGATGTGCAGCTTAGCCCACGGATTTACGCCTTTGCTCAGGGGCCACATACGGTAACCAATGCTGGGAGTAATATCCGCTTTCTCTTTAATGACGTTACCGGAGCTGCCCTGCACCTAGGTGCCTACGCTCGTGGTGTAGGCAACGCTGAAACCTTCGGCCTTGACAGTGCGGTGGGGATGGTCGGGATCGAGTTGGCCAATTTTTTAATCGGGATGAGTTATGATGTAGGCCTGAATAGCCTTCAGACGAACCGCCGCCACCAGGGTACTTTCGAACTGAATTTGGCCTATTTAGGTCAGTCGTCTGACGACGAAGCAGTGCCCTGTCCGAAGTTTTAAGCATTTTTTCAGGGCCGTTTTGCTTTTCCTAGTGTAGTTTTACCGGTGTTACCTTTTACTAAGCCGTACTAGCCCTTAACGCTAAGCTTCGGTACCTAATTATTTTTGCTTCTTCCCCGCAAACTATTCCCCTCGACATGAACATGAACCGTTATTCCCTCCTTCTTTGTGCTTTTTTTCTGCTCTTCTCCGTATCCGCTACCGCCCAGGTGGAGTGGCTCAGCTGGGAAGAGGCTGTT
>JBCDGT010000799.1:0-2185 GCA_038750915.1 Bacteroidota bacterium | reverse complement strand
CCTCACTCAATAATTTACGGTACAGCATGGTAGCCTCTGGCACATTATCAACCGTAGCATCATGGGGTAATTTATCGGCGATTGGGCGGGAGTGGTTCCAATCCGTCTCTTGGGCCTCGCCTGCTCGACGGCCAATGGGTATGTCCGGGTGGCCGTAGAAGGTATTGACCGCATCAATGGCGCTGACGGCATATTTTTCCGTATTCCAGCACATTACGGCCATTAAGTCTACCTCCTTTTTGGCGTAAAAGTGATTGAGCATGGCCAGGGCGCCCAGGTCATCCGCATCACCGCCAAAGTCGGTATCGAAAATCAGCTTGACTTGCCCGAATCCGGAAAGGGGGGCAAACAGGAGGATAAAAGTCACTACTACTTTAGTCATAATTGAGCTTAGACGCTGCTACTACGGCTAATAGTGGTTAGACGCTGCGCTTTAAGACGCACTTCGTGCTTTTAAATTGACCTATGCTGATCCAAACTTCACAAGCTTCGCCAATCAACACTGAAAAAGTTTAGCGCTAACAAGTAAATATAAAATATCCGAAACGCCAAGCCAGTTGGTCCGCAGCAGTTTCCTTCCTCGCTCTTCAATACTTTGTTTGCACCTGCGACCGCGCAATATTGGTAATTGGTATTTGGTAATTGGTACACCAACTACCAGCTACTAAAAAGGGCGCTCACGCAGGTGCAAGCAAAGTTTATAAAAAGCCAGGCAGGAAGTTTATCTTTCGGCTCTTTATTACCCCTTAAACACCTGGCGGATGCTGTCGAGAAGAAATTGGTTAAAAAACAGTATCACCGGAGTAACCGGAGCCGCCCTTTTGGCCCCGGCCGACCTGAGCGCACTACGGAACTGGGAGAACGAGCTAGTCCATAGACTACATAGCAATAAAGATGATGAACCTTACTGGGAGTTGGTAAAAAGCCAGTTCGTGCTAGCAGAAGGATTACGCTATTTCAACAACGGCTCCCTCGGCACCTGCCCCGAATACGTAGTTAAAGCGACGGAAAAGTTTCGCCGTACTTTAGATGGATTCCCTTCTAAGTATATGTGGGGAGGCTGGGCCGACCAGAAGGAAGCCGTGCGGGAAAAAGCAGCAACCATGCTGGGAGTATCTCCAGCAACCATTGCCCTGATCCACAACACGACGGAAGGAATGAACCTGATTGCATCCAGTATGGATTTTCAGGAGGGCGAAGAAATATTATTGAGTAATCACGAGCACACCAGCGCTCGAATTCCCTGGAAACACTGGCAAGAAAGTAAAGGAGTCACCCTTAAAACCGTGGACTTACCGCTACTACCAGAAAGTAAGGAGGAAATCGTCGATCACTTTCGCCAAGCCCTAACGCCAAAGACTCGTCTTATCTCCTTGGTACACGTAACCAATACCAATGGGATGCGGCTTCCAGTAAAAGAGATTTCAGCCATGGCCCACGGGCATAACGTGCTGGTAGCAGTGGATGGCGCCCAGTCTATGGCCATGTTCGGCATCGATTTGGCGGACCTTGGCTGCGATTTTTTCACCTCCAGTAGTCATAAGTGGTTATTCTCTCCCAAAGGAATGGGCATTTTCTACGCTAGTTTGGAGGCCCAAAAATTATTGAAACCCTTGATTGTTTGCCGTGGCTATGACGACCGCAGTATTCGCCGCTTCGAAAACTACAATACACGTAACCTCCCGGAATTACTAGGCCTTGGTGCAGCCCTTGATTTCCGGGGCTTGATCGGCCAAGAGAAAATAGCATCTCGGGTCTATGCCCTGAAGCATTACTTCCGCGGGCAGCTGGAAAAAGACGATCGTTTCGTACTGTACACCCCGGCGGCAGATGACTTATCCGCTGGAATTCAAACGGTAGGAATAAAAGGAATCAGCGCCCGTAACCTCCGCGAAAAGCTGACGGATAACTACCAAATCGACTGTCGGCCTATGAGTTCCCATGATATTGATGGAGTACGAATTTCCCTAGCTATTTTCATTACCAAAGCCGATGTTGATTATTTGGTGGAAGCGCTGAAAGCCGTTTGATCGCGCATCAACTACCAAAACACCACGAAGCATTTGCTCAAACGACCATCAGAACCCCTCAGCCACACCATTGGTGATCGCTTCTGAAGGATAAATTCTTTAATCTGCAAAAAGGCCGTTGGGTAATCTAGCCATTCAACCTCTTGGTGCGGAGT
>JBCDGT010000798.1:0-2187 GCA_038750915.1 Bacteroidota bacterium | reverse complement strand
CTGAGACTACTTCTTTCCGCGACCTGATCAACGGAGACACCCCTGTTCTGATTGACTTCTTTGCTACCTGGTGTGGTCCTTGTCACGCTTATAGCCCAGTACTGGCCCAACTTAAAGCCGACGAAGGGGATGCGCTGCGCTTAGTGAAAATTGACGTAGACCGTAATCAGGCTGTGGTTGAAAAGCTAGGAATCACCGCAATGCCCACTACCATCATTTTTCAGAATGGAGACATTAAGTTCCGTGCTGCCGGCGTTCAGAGTATTGGCACCCTCAAAGCAGAACTAGATAAGTTGCGGTAAAAGCCGGGGAATGCCTACATTGCGCCAGATGACATGAACGCATCCCTGAGTCCATACGCCATTTTAGGCATTATCGTCGCCTATTTCTTGGTGCTTATCGCCATTTCCTTTTATACCAGTCGGGGAGGAAATGACAACGATTCCTTTTTCCTGGCGGGGCGAAAATCGCCTTGGCCACTTGTAGCCTTGGGGATGATCGGGGCCTCTCTTTCTGGAGTAACCTTCATTTCTGTTCCCGGCGCCGTTGGCGCGGGTGACGTCAACCAAGCTTTCAGTTATATGCAGGTAGTTTTCGGCTACTTGCTCGGTTATGCCTTCATTGCCCTAGTGTTATTACCGCTTTACTACCAATTAGGGCTCACGAGCATTTATGAGTACCTCAAGGAACGTATCGGACGACACGCCTATAAGGTGGGCGCCTTCTACTTCTTGCTCTCTAGGACGATTGGGGCTTCCTTTCGCCTGTTCTTGGTTGCGATCGTCTTGCAAAACTTTGTTACTGGCCCCATGGGCGTTCCTTTCGCGGCAACGGTGGCTATTACCATCATCCTGATTTGGCTTTATACTTTCCAGGGAGGAATCAAGACCATCGTTTACACCGATACCCTCCAGACAGTTTGTATGCTACTAGCCGCAGGGCTTACGGTTTACTACATCGTGGGTGCCCTAGAGACGAATGTAGGTGATGTGTTTGCGCTGATTCGAAATAGCGATTACCATCAGATGTTCTTCTTTGAAGGCGGCTGGACCGACCCCAATAACTTCTTCAAGCAGTTTTTGAGTGGCGCCTTGATAACCATTGTCATGACGGGCCTCGACCAAGATATGATGCAGAAGAACCTGAGCATGCCCAATTTCCGGGATGCTCAAAAAAATATGGCGACTTTCAGTATTGTCTTGATCTTCGCCAACCTCTTGTTCTTGGCCCTTGGTGCGCTGTTATACATCTACGCTACTAACGTCGGTTTAGAAATACCTTCCGCTTCGGATCAGTTGTATCCTACTGTTGCCCTGCGGCACCTACCCCCTACTGCCGGGGTGCTTTTTATTCTCGGCTTAATCGCTGCCGCTTACTCCAGTGCCGATAGTGCACTCACCGCACTCACTACCTCGTTTTGCGTTGACTTCCTGGGCATGACAGAAGAGCTGCCCGAAACAGAAACAACGGAAGCCGAACAGGAAACCTCACAAGCGGAGGTAATTGCCAACCGCAAAAGGCAACGGCGGTACGTACACATCGGTTTTTCGGTACTACTTTTTTGCGTAATTATGGCTTTTAGCTTGATTGGAGATCAGGCGGTAATCAATAGTTTATTCAAAGCAGCGGGCTATACTTATGGGCCTTTACTGGGCTTATTTGCCTTTGGCCTCTTTACACGCTTACGAGTACGGGAAATCGTACGGATTGGAAAATTTGAAGTTCCTGCGCTCATCTTGGTTTGTGTCCTTTCTCCTATCCTTTCGATGGTGGTAGATGCCTATTCGGCTGAATTACTGAGAGGTTTCCAGTTCGGCTTTCTCATTTTGGCTTTTAATGGTCTGGTGACATTCATTGGCTTAGTAGCCCTGAGCGACTTTGCCGAAATTCCGACAAGGGAAAATGGTGATTTGAGCTAATACCCTTAACTTGAGGAGATACCATTAGCTATTCACCACCTATACTATGGCTGAGAATAAAACGAAACCAACGGACGTATCCCCGTATGACTACATTGCGGCTATTCCCGACGAGCAGAAACGCGCAGACAGCGAGTGGTTATTACAAACAATGCAAGAGATCACGGGGGAAGAACCCGTGATGTGGGGTCCCTCCATCATTGGGTTTGGCTCCTACCACTACGTCTACGCTTCCGGCCGCGAGGGAGACATGATCGTGACCGGTTTT
>JBCDGT010000797.1:0-2190 GCA_038750915.1 Bacteroidota bacterium | reverse complement strand
GCGACTCTCAAACATCTTTTGGTGGATGAGTACGGAGCCACGAGCTTGGATGGCCGTAACGAGGGCAATGCTCATCAGGTCGGGTGTAAAGCCGGGCCAGGGAGCGTCGTAGATGGTCAGGATGCCACCGTCGATGAAGGAGCCGATCTCGTAGTGTTCTTGGGCGGGAATATGAATGTCGTTGCCCGGGTAGTTCATCTTGATGCCGAGCCGCTGGAAGGTGCGGGGGATGATGCCAAGCTGGTCGCGGCGGACGTCCTTAATGGTAATGTCCGAGCCCGTCATGGCCGCCAGGCCGATGAAGGAGCCGATCTCGATCATGTCGGGTAGCATCCGGTGGTTGGTACCCCCCAGGGAATCGACGCCCTCTATCCTCAAGAGGTTGGACCCGATGCCTTCGATCTTAGCGCCCATACGAACGAGCATCCGACAGAGCTGCTGTAGGTATGGCTCACAGGCAGCGTTATAGATAGTCGTTTCGCCTTTGGCGAGGACGGCGGCCATCACTACGTTGGCGGTGCCGGTAACGCTGATTTCGTCGAGATGGAGATAGGTGCCTTTTAGTCCGTCAGTGGTAAATTGGTAGATGCGGCGTTCTTTGTCGTAGTCGAAATCTGCGCCGAGGGCCTGGAGCCCGAGCAGGTGGGTGTCCAGCCGGCGGCGGCCAATTTTATCGCCGCCTGGTTTTGGTAAGCTGGCCCGCCCGTAGCGGTTCAGTAGCGGAGCGATGAGCATAACGGAGCCGCGAATTCGTTGGGCATCACGGACGTAATCCGGGCTGAGGACGTAGTTGATATCAATGTTCGCCGCAGTGATCTTTACCGTTTGCCGGTCGATGCGGTCTACCTCCGCACCGAGGCCAGCCACCAGGTCGAGTAGCTTGTTTACGTCCAGAATGTCGGGCAGGTTTTCGATCAGCATTGGCTCGGGGGTGAGTAGGCAAGCACTAATGATCTGTAGGGCTTCGTTCTTGGCCCCTTGGGGGATGATTTCTCCGGAGAGCTGGTGCCCTCCTTCCACGATGAAGGTTCCGTTGTCGGTCATGGGCGCGAAGGTAGTGATATCTGATTGTTGATATCTGATATCTGATTCTTGATTTAAGCGCGGGATACTTTGCATGGTGTTTTATTTTGGTACGGAGCAAAGCTCTGGGCGCGGCCGCAGGTGCAAAGTGCGGATCTAGTAAGCGTAGGGGGAGAATGAGGATTCGTGCTGTTTACCAGGTCAGTTTTGCTTAATTTCAACAGCCTCCTCAGTTAATAAGCCTGAAACCCAGTACTAGAAATAGATTACTACTTCCTTTTTCTCCATCCAAGGTGATGCGTTCGTATCTACCGACTATTCTCATTCGCGAAATTCGAAAACCCATTTCCGTACCATAAAATACGGAGAAGGAGGATGGTTAAAGACTGTACGGAGAGAAAATGGGGGCTGGCGACTGCGGGCGCTGCGTTATGGTATTTTCATTTTGTAGGGCCAACAGACCAAGTCGTAAACCCATAATTAAGCTTACTCCTTTATCGCTGTATTTATTGTAGTGAAATTGCAATGGTAGCTTTAACACAGAGCTGCTTCCCTGGTAAAAAAACCTTCCTTGAGCAGTGAAACTGCTCCTTGATTCGGCTGAAAAGTCATACTCGAGCCTAAACACCTCCAATCCGATGCTTAGGGTTCGATTGACCGCCTTTTCGGTGTTGCGAAGTTGTAAGTAGGCTCCCGCGCCGTAGTGATTATTTACAATGAAATTCTCACGGAAATTGACAAGCCCGCTATTTGCCTCTACTACTAGGCCAAGTTTACGGCGACTACGCTTAAATTTTTGATTACTTGCCCTTAATTCGGAAACTGTGGGGGCGTCTCCGAGGGCTTTGTTGTAATCCGTTACTAATCTTGCTAAGGAGGCTTCTTCGTATTTGGTTTTACGGATTTTCCATTCGCTAATTTTTTGTTGATCATTTAGGGCGGTAGTGAGCGTACCCAGGTAACGATTTTCTGTATATCGGCCTGTATTGTCCTGCTTGCTGATAACCTCTAGCATGTAGAAATTTTCACCTTTAGCAATAACAAAAAGATGATTTACCCTTGCTGCTCCTGGCCTTAGCGCAATGGCAGGGTAAAGCTCGACGCGATAGAGGCTGGCACTTCCGTCGACGATTAAGCGACCGAAGCGAGTCGTGTTTTTTTTTTTTT
>JBCDGT010000796.1:0-2193 GCA_038750915.1 Bacteroidota bacterium | reverse complement strand
TTTAAGGTTGGCCTCCGTAGCACACATTACCTCCGGATAAGCCCCCTTTTCGGCAGTTTGCACTATTGGTAAACGAGACAGCAGTGACCACGTTAATCGGGTTGCCAGTGGTGCGTCCTTTCTGATGAGCGAGGTCTTAGAAGCCCCGGGGTGACAGACGTACACCTTTGTGTGTTTACCTGCTGCGGCAATGCGGCGCTGCAGTGCATAGGCCGTCATTATCTGCGCCAGCTTGCTGTGGGCGTAAGTGTTATTGGGGTGGTAATTGTGGTCAAAGTTCAGGTCCTCGAACTGAATGGTCTTCAACCCCATTTTATACCCTTCGCTACCAACTACTACCATCCTACCTTGGGAGGCCTCGACTCTGTCAAACAGAAGGTTCATCAGTAAGAAATGGCCGTAGTGGTTAATACCAAGCTGAAGCTCAAAGCCATCGGGAGTAAACTCCTGTTTACCTACTTGGGCAACCGCAGCGTTACAAATCAGTGCGTCAATCTTGGGTACTATTTTGACTACCTCCTCCGCTGCGTTTTGCACTGAAGCGAGTGATGCAAGATCCAGTTTAATAAAAGAGACTTGCGCCTCTGCCCCTACCTGTTGTTTTAGGTTATCAATCGCCTTACGGGATTTTCCTTCGCTTCGGTTCAGCATGATCACCTCTCCGCCTTTACCAAGTAGGATCTTGGCGGCTTCAAAACCCGCCCCAGTATTCGCTCCAGTGATGAGGTAGGTTTTACCACTTATGTTGCCAATTCTTTCCGGAGTCCACCCCTTTTTGCCGAATGCCTTCGTGCTCATTGTTTTTCTTCTGTAGTACTTGATGACGCAAAAGTGGGTGAAGGATTACTTCACCCACTTATACAGAATCTCAAATTTTGGATACTTTTTGGTTTGTCCGATTCTCACGGAATAATGAAAATGTAACGTGATTGCTTTGGTGTAGACGACGAGCAGCCGTTATTTCTGCCCTCCCACTAAAAAGAAATGCGCCCCTCGTCCAAGCCAACGTCGTCGTCCCTCTAGGATTTCTACGCTTCCCCCAACGTTTTCCACTAACCGCCAGCGGTCCAAACTCCCTCGCCCTCGATTGTTGTAGAGATGATCAAAACTTACCGTTGCTAATTCACGTGGTGCGGTAAAGGCGATACATTCCGGCAGGATACCGGCAAAATCATGTCCTCCTAACCACCGGGCTATTCCCCGTTCAGCGTCTAGGGTAAAAGCTTCGAGTCGGCTATTTTCCGTCTGTCCAGGGGCCTGTTCCGGCAACCAACTAGCCCGCATATTTAGCCCAATGACCAAGCGATCATCGGGACTGATCGCAAAGGTTTCTACGTATCCACGTCCGAAGGCGTACTGCCCGCTCTTGGTGTGACTCACTGCAGGCGAAAGAAAGGTCAGCTGACCATCGTTTCTCCGGGCAGGTGGACTATCGGCCGTCTCCGTTGAATCAAAGCGGATGATACTAAGGATACTCGTCTGCTCACCGTAAGCCGCTTGCTCCTCGTCACCAGTTAATCCAATACTAGTGTGCAGAAAGAAACAACCATTATGGGTAAAATAACCAACTCCCGGTAGAGGCGGTGAACGCATAACATTACCCCACACGGTGAAAGGTTGAGCGGATTTAGGATCAAAACGCAGAAAAGCTACTCGATCGTTACCTGCCAACGTAACCGCAGCAAACTGTCCACTAGGGTGCCAAGTAAAATGAGGGATAGCGGGAATTTGCCCAAGTTTGGGCAGCTCGATCCGGCTACGTGTCAGTATACGCAATTGGCCTTCCACCACCGTCCCGGTAACTAGAGAGTCATTGCCAATGAAAGTCAGCGCGAAGGTGCCCGTACCTGGCCGAAACGCTACTGCCGCTGGTATCCCTGTAAAAGGGAGCTGATCCACCAGCTGGGGAGCGGTGGGGTTAGTCACCTCCACCAGGCTCAGAAAACGCCCTCGCTTAAGCTCATTCAGTGCACGGGCATTTTTCGGAGCCGGACCATCCTGTTCGGCGATCAGTAGGTACTCCTTATTGCCTTGACTAAGTAAGGCAGCACTATTGGGCCACCGACGCACAGAGTTAGACACCGCAAGGGAACCAATGGTGGACAATTCCGGCTGATCGCCATCCAGAACCTCCAAGCGATCCGTAGCGGTTGCTGGTCGCTCGCCGAGGTCGCCATCCACGTAAGCACTTGC
>JBCDGT010000795.1:0-2195 GCA_038750915.1 Bacteroidota bacterium | reverse complement strand
GGGTCAAAGTGAACTCAACCTAGGCCGGCCTGCCGGGGGCATGTACGTGCTCTGGTTGGGCGCACAGGCCCATAAGCTGGTTATTCGCTAAGTCGGCCTTATTTTTGCCTTGCTGGCTATCTTGCCAGGGAGCTGTTGAATACCATTACATCTTGTACCGCGATCTAAAGTATTTGCTTGCCTATCTATTGCCCCTATCCGGTTACTTGGGGCTTTACTTGGGGGGCGTCTGGTCCTTTGGTAGTATTTACGTTGCCTTCGTTATTCTACCGTTGCTGGAGTTTGTCTTGCCAACAAGGACGGACACCCACGCTCCCACGGAAGAGGCCGAACGAAGTCAAGCTAAATTCTTCGATTACCTGCTATACATCAATCTCCCCTTGTTGTACGGGGCCATCATTTACCTGCTCCATATCGTCACGACTCGAGACTTGGCGGGATACGAGTTGACGGGGATGATCCTTAACGTTGGTTTGCTAATTGGTACCATTGGCATCAACGTTGGTCACGAACTAGGCCACCGGGCAAGTAAGTACGAGCAGTGGTTGGCGCAAACGTTGTTGTTATCGGGGCTTTATATGCATTTTTTCATTGAGCACAATCGTGGCCACCACCGGCACGTGGCCACCCCGCTTGATCCAGCGACCAGCCGTCGTAACCAAACTATTTATGGCTTCTGGCTGCGGAGCACGGCCCTTAGCTGGTGGCACGCCTGGGAACTCGAACGAGAAAGATTAGCTAAGCAAGGACAAGCCTTTTTCAGCCTTAACAACCAAATGCTGCGGTTTCAGCTGATCCAATTGGGGTACCTGTTGACTATTTATTTAGTATTTGATTTTACGGGCCTTTGGGTGGCTATTGCCGCGGCCGTATTTGGTTTTTTGATGCTGGAAACGGTGAATTACATCGAGCATTATGGCCTATTACGCCGGCAGTTACCCACTGGGCGTTACGAACCGGTATTACCCATTCACAGCTGGAACAGTAACCACGAAATGGGACGTATTTTCCTTTATGAGCTCACCCGACACAGCGATCACCACTACCGTGCTTCACGGAAATACCAGATTTTGCGGGTGTTTGAGGAAAGCCCGCAGCTTCCTACTGGCTATCCGGCCAGTATGATTCTGAGCCTGTTTCCTCCACTGTGGTTTGCAGTAATGAACCCGAAGGTGGATGCCTTTAACGCAAAGGTGTATCAAATAGATCACTAAAGGAACATCGACCTGGAGGTCGGCACTCCTTTGAGATTTGTCGAAGCAGGTACTCCTTATAGGTAGAGTGCCTTCAATAGCTGGTCTTCATCAAATTTTTCATCTAGGGTAGGCAGGTGCACCTGCAGGGCATCTTCGCTGAGTTGCTTGGCAAACGAAGGGCGGAAAAAATAACGACCCAGGCGCAGTACGTAATTAAGCAGGAAAAAGCGGTAAGCCTCTTTGATGAACTTGACCTCCGGGCGGGTGAGTGGGAAAATAGCGTGGTAAGCTTTTAAGAAAATAAGGAAGCGACCCTCTAGTAAGCGGTCCACTTCGTAGGTAAAGGCCGTTTGGTCACCTACATCCGAAACTACGCGACTGAGGAAATAGAAATCAGCCACACGGGTAGACATGCGGAACCAATCGTAGTCCCAGCGGCTGGCGAGTCGGCCAACGTCATCCACGCTAAAGTTGCCGATGTTCCAATCGACGAAGACGGGGATTTTCTGAAAACCGAGGGTGTTAATGCGAAAGGTGTTTTCCAGGAAAAGGTGGCATTGCTCTTTGATCAGGTCGAAGTGTTGGGGGTAGTCCTTTTTTGCACTATTCAGCAGCGCATTGACGTCGGTGGTCATATCACGGTCGCTGCGCGGTAGGGTATGGGAAACGAGGGTGCAGTCGCGGTGGAAATAGGCCATCTCGCGCCCCAGTTGGGCGACTTGTTCTTCGGATAAGCGTTTTGGGGGAGTCTCCTGAATTTGGATCGGACGGTAGAAAATGATCCAGGCATCTTGCTCTTCATCGATGTGGCGGTGAAAGAAGAGGTTATTGCCTTTCATTAAACCACGGCTTAGGAAATTGGCGTAGCGAACGGGTAAATTATTGGCCAGCACATTGATGATGGTGTGGTCCTCAGCAAAGCCTTCAAAGGAACCAAAAACAGTGACTTTGGCGATTAGGATATTACCATCTTCCATGACCAGTTTATACACAGTATTG
>JBCDGT010000794.1:0-2198 GCA_038750915.1 Bacteroidota bacterium | reverse complement strand
CGTCGAGGTACTTGGGGAGGCTGTAAAGGTCGCAGTTAATAAATCTGGCCTTGAGGTTGGCTTTTTGGGCGAGGTCTTGAGCTGCTTTAATGGCTTCTGAGCTGAGGTCTACCCCGGTCACTTTGGCGCCACGGCGGGCGAGGCTAAGGGTGTCCTGCCCAAAATGACACTGAAGATGGAGGATGCGGAGCCCCCGTAGATCATCGGGTAATAAAGCTAATTCGGGTTCCTTGAGGCTGTCCTTGCCGGCCAGCCAGCCGTCCACGTCATAGAATTCAGATTTTAGGTGGGCGAGGGTCCGTTGGTTCCACTGTTCGTGGTTCAGGTTGATGTAGTCAATCATGAGTGTGGTGGAGTTGGTTCGCTAAGTTAGGTCGTAGAAGGTAAGATAAGTTGCGGTTTAAAAAACACTTATCATAGCGCACGTGGAGCGTGCATTAACCGATCTTGGCACCTGCGGCCGCGCCCAAAAGGCAACTTTTTGTACTATTTATTCGTTTTTACCAGGAATAAGCCCACCAACCCGTCCCCTCATGACACTCTTCCTTCTTGCCATCGCCGGAGCTATTTTGATTTATTTTGCTTCCGATCGAGGTGTGCGCCAATAACCTTACGCTGACCAATGAGAATACTTTTGCTGCCGCTTCTGCTACTCCTCGCGGCTTGTTCTACCGTGCCCAAAACCGCAATTGGGGAGGACTTTCCTGTACCCTCACCACCAGATTACGCTGAGCAAAAGCACTGGGCGGCTTTGCCAACCAAAAATGACCAGGCGGACCGGACCCCTGGCCCGGAGCTAACCGACCGGCAGGCCACGGCTGCAGCCGATGTTTTCTACTTACACCCCACGATGTATAGTGGTACTCGAAACGGAAATGATAAGTGGAACGCAGACCTGGCGGACGCTAAGCTCAACGAGAAGGTGGACGAAACGGCCGTTCTCAACCAAGCGTCAATTTTCAATGCTGCTGGAAGAGTATACGCACCGCGCTACCGCCAGGCACACATTAAGGTCTTCTATCCTCAGGGACGCTCCGTTAGCCAACAAGCGTTGGATACGGCTTACGCCGATGTGCTAGCGGCCTTTGATTATTACCTCGCACACTTTAATGAAGACCGACCAATTATCATCGCCAGCCACAGCCAGGGAACGACCCACGCAAAGCGCCTACTTGCCGATCGCTTCGACGGTAAAACCCTACGCGAGCAATTGGTTGCCGCCTACTTAATTGGAATGCCCGTTTCGGCGAACGCCTACCAAACCATTCCCGTTTGCGCGGAGCCGGACCAAGTAGGCTGCTTCGTTAGTTGGCGCACCTATCGCGAAGACTTCGTTCCAAAGTCGACTTATCGAGACACGGTACCCAATATTGCCGTAGTAAATCCACTGTCATGGACAACTGATGAGGAGCGAGCACCTGCAAACTTGAACCAGGGAGCCGTACTTTACAATTATGATAAAGGCCCCTTGCCCGAACTGGTATGGGCGGAAATTCGAGGAGCTGGCCTGTTTACGAACAAGCCTAAGTTCTTCGGGGATATCCTATTTACCACCAAGAATTACCACGTTGGCGACTACAACCTCTTCTGGGTAAACATCCGGGAGAATGCCGTTACTCGCGCAGCTAATTTTAAGCGGATAAGTCGCTAATGGTAGTGTCCGCTAAAAATCGTACCCCAGCGAGAAATGTAACTTGCCGGGCTGGCGAATACTTGTTTCTACGCCCCAACCGTAATCGACACGCAGGAAGTACCCAAATAAGGTAGTGCGTGCACCAAAGCCGTAGCCGTAGATAATGGGTTCCCGGAAACGGCGGACCCGCACCGTTACCGGCCCACGTTCGGGGAGGTTGGGGTCTGGGTAAGTCGTAATGTTTACTGGGTTGTCTTCATCAAAGGGGTCGGAGCCAGACCAGGCAGTACCGATGTCAAAGAAGGACACGATTTGGAAATCCCGCAGGAGCTTGGAACGCAGGTTGCGGAAAATATAGTTGAAGATCGGTACGCGTACTTCGGCGTTACTCAATACATAAGATCCACCATTGCGGATGTTGATGTCAAATCCACGGAGGGGGTTGGCAAGGTCCTGAAAGACGAAATTGCCCTCTTGTGGGGTAGGGATGCCATCATTGAAATTATTGATCAGGCTATTGTCCGCCCCACCGAGGTAGTAAAGGATTTTCTGCTGGCCAAAATTG
>JBCDGT010000793.1:0-2214 GCA_038750915.1 Bacteroidota bacterium | reverse complement strand
CTTAGCTATCGGATGATCTACAGCCCAGAAGAGAGCAATACTCTAGAACACATACTCCAACCCAATCACGCTGACAACTTAATCTTACTCAGGCGCAACGGTCTTAACCTGCACACTGAATTAGTCACCCCTGAAGATTCCGTTATCACCCTTAACACTAGTAGTGAACAAGGCGTACTGGCTGATCCTAAATTACTCGGGGCAGTTCTACCAAATGGGGATTTAAAACTCATGGTCTACGGTATCGACGAGATTCACGAAAGCTTGGATACGGGCCGTACCTGGACCTACATTGGGGACCTGCCAGACAGCCCCTGGCGCGTTGGGGTGCATATGAGCAAAGCCAATCCAGATTACCTGATCCTGGGTAATGTCAATCTATACTACAGCGAAAACAGTGGTGCAGACTGGGATTTGGGTGCCTTCTGGGTAGATTACTACGACGATGTTATTTATAAATTACACGCCGACATGATGTACTTCAAGGACTTCCAACGCCCCGACGGAAGTTATAGCACCTTTGTTAGTTCTCATGGCGGTCTTAGTGTCAATACCGATGACCCTACGGAATACCTCAACCTAAGTCTAGGCGGACTCAATAACGCTCAATACTACAGCACCGCAACAAAACGAGAAACAGAAGATGTGATTTACGCCGGCTCTCAGGATCAAGGGCTGCAATTCCAAATCAGCAACTTTGGAGAAGTAGAAAATTACGAACAAGTAATTAGTGGTGATTACGGTAATTTAAGCTACAGCCACACCAGCGACCTCCTTTATTCTATGTACCCACGCGGTGGCCTACTAACCTGGAACGCAGCCACCAATCAATACCTCAATTGGACCGACACCCCAGGCGGCGATGGCTTTATCTGGATTACCCCTTTCATGGTGGTGCCCGACGAGGAAGCTCCGAAGGGAGAGGTGGTTTACATCGCCGGCGGTAGTGCCGATGGCGGTAGTGGCTCTTATCTTATTAAGGCTACTGACCCGAGCCCAGATCTGAGTGCCGTGGAATACGTTATGGAAGATGTGTCCTTAAACTTTCTCAACGGAGCTGGCGGCCAGATTACGGCCGTTGGATATAGTCCGTTAAATACCCAGCGCCTTTACGTAGGCACGGAAGCAGGCCGCTTTTACTGGTCGGATAACGGAGGGGAAAACTGGACACCCACGCTCAACTTTTTGCCCGAAGGATTCTACCTCTACGGCCAAGCCATTCTGGCTTCTACCCTTGATGAAGATCGGGTGTGGTTCGGCGGATCTGGTTACAGCAACCCGGCAGTATATCAATCCGACGATGGCGGCTTTACTTTTTACGACATCAGCGAGGGGCTCCCCCCAACCGTTGTAATGCGCCTGGCCGCTAATAACGACGAAAGTTTGCTATTTGCCGCCACTGAATCTGGCCCATACGTTTACCTGGTAGCCGAAGAGCGCTGGTTTTACTTAGGAGGGCTAGCCGCTCCGGCGGGCCGGTATTACAGTGTAGAGTATCTCCCCAATAGCGACATCGCCCGCTTTGCTTCTTACAACCGAGGCGTATGGGACTTCGAAGTTTCCAATACGGTTTCCTCTCTTGCAACTCAAGCAGAACAACTACCAGATTGGTCAATTTATCCCAACCCTACCAATGGACCAATTTTTGCCCGTGATCTTCCCCGAGGTACTACGACGATTCAACTCACTGACCAAAATGGAAGAGTACTGTTTCACCAAGCAGAGCTTGACCTCAGCACCCTACCCGCAGCCACCTATTTCCTTACCCCAATGAATGAACAAAAACAGCCAACTGGCCGTCTAAAAACTATTGTGCGACGTTAGTTTTCCCGTTGAACTCGTTTAATCTTTTGGTTTCTGGCCGAGAACTAGCAATAATTTGCTTAGGCGAGTCTCAAGGTTGGGAGCTTGGCCATAGCCAAGAGACCGTTCTTGGGACGAAGGATAAGCGCATTAGTGCAGTTTGATAGGCCGATAGTAAAAGTTTAATCGAGTTCGTCTTAAGCTACTCATTCCCTCTAAGCATTTACACATTTTTTCTGGCCGATCACCATCGACCAGCAACAATTCTATTACCCAGTAAACTGCTTCCTACATGCGTACTTTTCTTCTTATCCTTACCATCAGCTTTGCTACTTCGTTAGTCCAACAAAAGATCATCTACGCCCAAGAAAGGGATGACATCAACTTATTCCGGGCCCAAGTGGTGGAAAT
>JBCDGT010000792.1:0-2228 GCA_038750915.1 Bacteroidota bacterium | reverse complement strand
GCGCATCTCCTCATCGATCACTCCCCCTTCAGCCGTCATAGGATGCATCCGGTTGAAGGCGGAAGCCACGAGCTGGTCCTGGCTTGGTTCGGGTAGTAAATCGCCTGCCAGTTGTTCGCGTACGAATTGATCGAAGGGCATATTTTCCCGGAGGGCCTGAAGTACCCAGTCGCGGTAGGGATAAGACAAGCGGTAGCCATCCGTGTGCATGCCATGGCTATCGGCGTACCGTGCCAGGTCCAGCCATTCTGTTGCTAATCTTTCGGCGTGGGCATCACTGGCCAGAAGTTCGTCAACAATCAGGGCGTAGTTTTCATCGGTGGGTTGGTCCAGCCAGGCGTCTAAGCGTTCGGGGCTGGGGGGAAGGCCGGTCAGGTCTAAATAAAGACGGCGCAGTAGTCGCTCGGGCTCGGCCCGCTCATTAGCAACTATGCCTTCCTCGTAAAGTCGTGCGTTGAGGAAATGATCGATCTCATTAGCAGCAGGATAAGCGCTTGGATTATTAGGCACGGCTGCAGGTGCTGTGATTGGTAGAAAAGCCCAGTGGTCCTTCCACTCCGCTCCCTGTTCGATCCACCGGTAAAGTAAGGCAATCTCCCGGGGGGTAACGCGGATGTTGCTCTCAGGGATGGGCATCACCCGCTCCGGGTCGTCACTAATCATCCGCACAATGGCTTCGCTGGCGCGGGGACGGTTAGGAACGATAGCCTGTTTACCAGACTCTAACAGCGCAAATGCCCCTACCTCGGTATCCAACCGCAAGCCCGCTTTGCGGGATCCCGCGTCGGGCCCGTGGCAATTCCAGCAGCGGTCACTCAGAATGGGCCGGATGTGCTGGTTGAAATCAACCCGAGCGGGAAGGCCATCGAATTCAGCCACCACCGTCGGCGGGAGATCAGTTCCACAGGATGCCAGTAGCCAGCAAAACGATAGTAAACAAAATATCCTAGAAAAATAGTGCATGATCATTAGCTACTCATAAGCGTCGAAAGTTACGGCAATACTCGTTTTGAGAGTAGGATTTGGCGCTAGGTGGTAGGATTTTTGTCCTAAGTGGCTTTTTCCGATAAAGACCATGCCTAGTACTCAGGATAAACCGTCTCAATCACAAGCAAACGTTGAGATTTCCCTAACTCACTTAGCTTTGCAGGATGGCAGAACTACTAGCCACATTTAGGAAATTCGTAAAGCGAGAGCGGCTTTTCACCAAAAAGGATAAGTTACTCCTCGCTTGCAGCGGCGGGGTCGACAGCACCGTCCTAGCCTACCTATTGCACGCTGAAGGCTACCAATTTGGCATCGCCCACATGAACTTTCAGTTGCGAGGTGAAGCCTCAATGAGTGACGCCATTTTCGTAAAGGAATTGGCCAAAACACTAGACGCCAGCTTTCACAGCGAGACCGTGCATGCCAGAGCAGAAGCCAAGGCGGGAGAAAGTACGCAGATGGTGGCTCGGCGTTTACGGTATGAATATTTTGAGAAAATCCTGGATGAGTACAATTACGCTTATCTTTTAACGGCTCACCACCTGGAAGACAGCCTAGAGACCTTTCTGATGCAGTTGATCCGTGGTAGTAATTATGGAGGTCCTAGCGCCATTGCGTCGAGTAATCAATGGATTCGACGGCCACTACTAGGAAGCAGTAAAAAAGCCATTGAGCAATACGCTACCGACAACCAACTTAAGTGGCGAGAAGACGCCAGTAACGCTACGGACGATTACCTCCGCAACCGGGTCCGCCATCACCTTACTCCGGTGTTGTTCGAGCAGTTTGGGTTAAGCCCTGAGAACTGGTTAAAAACAGCTACCCAACTCCAAATCGACAAACGGTTGATCGAAACCGGCCAAGCGGCATTACAAGGCCGCTACACCAACAGTTCTGACGATGGGGAGTTGACAGTGAGGAGAACCAGTTTCCCTCAAGATCGCGCCCTGCTCAGAGAAGTGGCCGATGCACGTGGATTTACACCTGAGCAGGTACGGCAAATGCTTACTTTAGGAGGCGGCCGCCGTCTTCATTCCCCCAACTGGTCGGTTACAATTTCAGCGGAAGCATTTATCTTTTCTAAAAAGGCATCCTTAGGGGAGCCTCCAGTTGAGCGTATTGAAGTAACAAGACTTCCTTTCTTTCAGGAGAACATTGACCTAGTCTTAGCGCCTCGCCCGGAGCGGCTAGACGATAACGATCATCTTTACTTGGCTCCTCCTACCCTTCCCTTGCACCTG
>JBCDGT010000791.1:0-2238 GCA_038750915.1 Bacteroidota bacterium | reverse complement strand
CGGACTCGCCGTCGAGGTAGACCGGGCGGACGGCGATAGTGATGCCCTCTTTGGCGAGGTTGATGGTCAGCTTGTCTAGCTCATTACTGATCTTGCCGAGGCTAGTTCCCAGGAATTCCGCCAACAAGGCGGAGGCCGCCGGTTCGATGCTGTACTTTTTGCCCTTGAGGTAATTATTGATCCACGCGGGAATCTTGTTTTCGTAGAGGGGCTTGGCTTCGAAGACAATGCCACTCTTCTTTAAATTTTTCGTTAGCGCCAGGTTGCCGTTCAGTTTTTTGTGTTTGTGGCTGATGACGAGTACCGTGGTGGGAGAGGGTTTTTCGGCGTAAGTCGCCAATTCTTTAAGCGAGCGCATATCCTGAGCTTCCCGTAGGAGGATGAGCTGGCGTTCGGCCATCATCGGGAAGCGGCGCGCGGCGTCGATTACCTGGAGGTGGTCGGTATCTTTGCCGTAGAGGATCGTTTGGTTAAAGGCCCTTTCGTGTTCCTGGAGGGCATTGGCCTCGATGGCGGCTTCCAGCTGGTCAATGAAGTAGGCCTCCTCTCCGTGCAATAGATAGAGGGGAGCGAATTCTTTACTCTTAATGGCCTTGAGCAGGGGGGCAAAATCCATAGGGCGAAGATAGTAGGTAGATATTAGCGGGTAGTGTTCTGCTTCACCTTATTCCCTACTTTCGCCTTATGGACGGTGCATACCTCCGAAAATGGCGGCTCATCCTTGGCCAGCAAGCTGAAGAAGAAGGAGGCGGAGCGATGGAGCTGCCGCCCCGCTTGGCGGGTATGGATGCTACCCTAGAGGCCCTCTACGCCGACCAAGACCGTAAAGGGGGGCTCGGAAAATCCAACCCCAACGTTAACCGTTGGCTAGGGGACATCCGGAAATATTTCCCGACCGACACCGTGCAGCTACTCCAGCGCGATGCGCTGGACCGCCTCGGCCTTAAGCAAATGCTGCTAGAGCCCGAACTGCTGGAAGGCGTGGAGCCAGACGTCCACCTGGTGGGTACCCTCCTGAGTTTGAAAAATCTGCTGCCGGACCGTAGCCGGGAAACGGCTCGGGCGGTGGTACTCAAGGTGGTACAAGAAATCGAACGTAAGCTCCAACGCCCCGTGGAGCAAGCCCTCAGTGGTCGCCGTCGTCAACACAACCGCAACCGCCGCCCTCGGCCGCAGGACATCGATTGGGACCAGACAATTCGGGTAAATATGAAGCACTACCAGCCGGAATATCGCACTGTTTTACCGGTGAACCTAAGGGGTCTCTCTCGCTCCAAAGCCGGTCTGAAGCACGTTATTTTACTAATCGATCAGTCCGGCTCCATGGCGGCCTCGGTCGTTTACGCAGGGGTACTTTCCTGTATTCTGGCTAGCTTGCCGAGTTTACGCACCCACGTTGTTGCTTTTGATACCAGTGTGGTCGACCTCAGCGAACAACTTCTCGATCCGCTGGACCTCCTCTTCGCCCTACAACTTGGTGGCGGTACGGACATCGGCAAAGCCCTTCGGTACGCCGAACAACTGAACGCACAGCCGCGGGACACGGTCTTGGTTTTACTCAGCGATTTGTTTGAAGGCGGCTCACTCGAAGGGATGCTGGCCAGCGTTCGGCGTTTGCAACAAAGTGGGCTTACCTTTTTGCCTCTCCTGGCGCTAAGTGACGAAGGAGCGCCGGCCTACGATAAGGAGGTGGCCGCCTTACTTACGGAAATGGGCTTACAGCCTTTCGCAAGTACGCCGGGGGCTTTTGCGGAAGTATTGGCCAAGGCCTTGTATGGATGAGTTGTTACTGAATTGGTAACAGCTTTTTGGTGGGGAAACTTCCCAGAAAAGGACTATGTAAATCAGCGTTCTCTTCATAATTGATGACGCTTTCATAGCTGCCATCCTCCAAGCTTGGACTACTGTATACTTCTACTTTTCGAAATTTGATATTGATAATCCAGTATTCTTTAATTCCGGCTTCTGCGTAAAGTTTAGCTTTTACTTTACGATCGTAATCGAGGGTTTCATTTGCCACCTCGATGACTAAATGGATATGCTCCGGTCGTGGGTGGTAGCTTTTTTCTCCCTCTTCTAGTTTTTTAGCGACTACGAAATCAGGTTCTGGTTCCGAATCATTAGGTAGCGTAATCGGGTTTTCAGAACGATAGCGGAACTTACGTCCTAAGAGCTCGAAGAAGAGCAAGGTCAGGTTTTCAACAACTCCTGAATGATCCTCGCTAATTGGCATTTTCT
>JBCDGT010000790.1:0-2240 GCA_038750915.1 Bacteroidota bacterium | reverse complement strand
GGATAAAAGTAAAGGGGCCGGGCAGGTTGTGCTTCATGACACGAAAGACATCATTATTAATGGTCTTGGAATAGTTAGTAACCTGACTAATATCCTGGCAGATAAAGCTGAACATGGCCTTACTCGGGTCCAACCCGCGTAACCGAGCAACGCGTTCTACGGCATTCTTGTTAGTAATGTCACAGCCGATACCGTAAACAGTGTCGGTGGGATAGATAATGACACCGCCCTCTTCGAGAATATCCACCATCTGTTGAATTAGGCGGCCTTGTGGGTTGTCGGCGTTAATGGAAACGAGCATGTACGGGTGTATTTGGTTTATTTTAATCGAAAAGATGTGGATCGACTGTAGGCAGCTTAGACCTCTTTCGTGGGTAATATAGCGGGTAATGTCGATATACCTAATCTCGGATTTGGCAAAAAAATTACAGCCCCACGCAGCACTAATACCCTCCTTCCGGTCTAAGGGGCATAAAACCTGATCCTTATCCCATGAAGTTATTTCAATTTTTGTTCCTATCCCTACTATTGATAACCGGCTGCCGTGAAGACATTGAACGGCTAACCGTAGAAACCGGGCAAGACAATCCTCCTACTATTTCGGGTACTTGTACGGTGTCAGGCCGAGTCCTCGACGAAAACGGTGAAGGTATTCCTGGAGCTCGCGTTACCAACAACTTTAATGAGTCCGATCTGACGGACGCCAGCGGGCGCTATGAGTTAAGAGATATTCAAATTGGTGCAGCAGGGAATACCCTTTACGCCACGGCCTCAGGTTACTTTGATGCTTGGAGGAATTTTTTACCTGAAGGAGGGTCTTTACACCAAATTGATATTGTGATGAGTACGACCACTCCCTCAGGTATCATCAACGGAGCCACGGGAGGGACTTTGACCCTACCCACTGGTGCACGCCTTACGTGTCAGCCAGGCTCCGTTAGGCAAGGCTATACCGTTTACAATGGTGATGTGAACATCGCCATGTCTTTTGATGATCCCACTTCCATCACTGCCATGGAGCAAAGCCCTGGAAACGTCCCCGCGCTAGACAACAATTTTCGAAATCCGCGGGTGCTCGCCTCCCTGGGAATGATTGAATTGAGGATGACGGACGATAATGGAAGGTCCGTTTTCCTTGATGCTGAAACACCTGCTCAGCTATTCTTTCCCGTACCTCCCGGGTTTCAAACTGCTCCACAGGACACGGTCTTCTTCTGGCAGCTGTTGGAAACGGCCTGGATTATCTCCGATCAATTATCGAGGGTGCGCAATGGATTTACGGCTAATATTAACGGCGGTGGTATTTATAACTGCGATGTTCCCTTTGACCAAACAACGGTTTGCGCTCGGCTTACGGCTCTTGATGGTACTCCGCTTAGCGGTCAACTTTTCTCCATCGCCTTTGGGGATGGCCCTCAGTTGTGGACCTTCCGCACGGACAACCGAGGGCGCTTCTGTGCCAGTGTTGCCATCGACCGAACCCTTGAACTGATCGTCCCCGGTCTCTGCCCCGGAGATCCCCCTTTCTCGATTACCATTGGTCCCTTCTCAGATACTCCAGAAGAATTGGGAGACATAATGGTTGATCTTCCCATCGTTCTCACTCCCTTGCACGTCGAAGAGTGTGATGGCACCAATTTTAGTGCCCAGGATGGCTTGGTTTGGGAAAGTGGCCAGGGTTTCGGTCGCTTCAATTTTACCGATGGAGCAGGTAATGGTTTCTTAGTAGCGGCCGATTGTGACCAAAACTTTCAACGGCAAATTCAAGCGGTGGCCCATAATTTACGAGCTACATCACCAGTAATTACCCAAGCCACCAATGACAACACTCCTATTTCCTTAACCGTCTGTTCTGAACTGGACAATAACGAGTCAGCGCGCGTGAGTATTGACGGAATTTTCCTGCTACCTATCAACCACGGCAGTTATCTGTTACGCCAAAGCGAAGCTGGCGTACTCAGTCACCGCTTTTGGGTAGAGCATCAAGGAGAAAGTGATACCATCGAGTTTTTTGTAACCGTACCTTCTTTAGAAATTGGCACCTATTCAGGTGATGAGGTAGAAATTTTAGGCTTTCATTATCAAGGCAATACGTCTTCTTCCTATACCTGCGGACCGGATTGTTCCGGGGCCAACGTAGAAATTCAAAGCGTTAACACCAATATGGGCATCACGCAGATCAGCTTAGTATTTAATGCTATCGTCGACGAGATTGATCTGGAAAGCAACAACACCGTAGC
>JBCDGT010000789.1:0-2241 GCA_038750915.1 Bacteroidota bacterium | reverse complement strand
CCCCACACGGTAAGCTCTGGACCTACAACCTTAACTATTTCGAATACCTGCGGCAATCGGACATGGAGGCAGACCAGGGCCTGGCCCTGATGCATGCCTGGATTGCTAAGGAAAGTACCCACGCGGATGGTTGGGAGCCCTATCCGCTCAGTCTGCGTTTGGTCAATTGGCTCCAGTTTTTGCGGGAGCACCAAGCTACTGATAAAATTGAGGTAGAAGAAACACTCTTGGCTTCTATCCGACGGCAATATGCCGCCTTGTCGGCCAAAATAGAGTGGCATTTAGGGGGGAATCACCTGTTAGAGAATTTGCTAGGCTTAGCCATCTGCGCCACCTTTCTTGGTCGGGAGCAGGACCTCCGCCGTTGGGTACGTCTACTCAAGCTGGCCGCAACCGATCAGTATACCGCTCAGGGGGAACACTACGAGCGCAGTATTATGTACCACTGCGTGTTGTTGTTTCGCTGGCTGGATTTTTGCTCCTGGTTGCCGGCAATGAAAGTAATTGGGGCGGAAGAACGAAAAGCCTTTAGGCAATTGGTGCAGCGGCAAGTGGCTTGGTTGCAAAGTATGGTGACACCAGCGGGGCAATACCCCCATTTTAACGATAGTACTGAGGGGGTTGCTCCTTCCGTAGCGACCCTTTTGGCGTACGCAAAAAAATTAGCTATTCTCCCTCTCCAGCCGGAGGCGATCGGAGAGAGTCGGGGAGAGGTCAACAAAACCGCCTACTACCACTGGCAAAACAGCAAAGCGGACCTCTGGATAGATGCTGCCCCCATCGGCCCCGACCATATCCCCGGTCACGCACATGCGGATAATTTGACCTTCGTGTTGCACCTCAAGGGGGCGCCTCTCCTGGTAGATACGGGCATCAGCACTTATGAAAAAAACGCCCGTAGAACTAGGGAACGTTCAACGGCGGCCCACAATACGGTAAGTATTAATGCTACCAACTCGTCTGATGTTTGGGGGGGCTTTCGGGTAGGTAAGCGGGCGCGGACGCGGGTGCTTAGTAAGGACGAGAAGAGCTTGGTGGCCGAACATACTGGTTACGATCATCCGCATCAGCGCCGTTTTGAATTGACGGCACAGGGCTTGTACCTCACGGATAGTATTGGCCCTCACCGGGGCGTGGCGTATTTCCACTTTCACGAGGATCGGTCGCTTGAACTAGGAGAACATCGGCTACGTGGGGATGGCTTTCATGTTCGTTGGTCCGCCGGAATAGCGAATTTAAGGGACTATAAAAGGAGCTTGGGTTTTAATTCCTTGGTGACGGCTAAAGTTTTGGAACTAAGTTTTACTGAACATTTGGAGGTATGGGTAGCATGGGAGTAGCATTGTTGTTATCTTATCCACGGCCCATCGATGTTGACACTTGGTGAGCGCCAGTGTCCTAAATTAGCCTATACCCTTCAGCACGGGCAAATGCCGAACGTAAACGGTCCATTTTTTGGGTGATTGCTCTGAATTTGTCGTACGTTTGGCAAATTCACCTACCGTACCTTGGAGCAAAACAGTTTGACTACTGTATCACGTACCTTACGTACTGCTATTTTTTCGACCTAAATACCAACTACTACCTACCACTTTGAGGCTACTATTCTTAACCGATAATTTTCCTCCCGAGGTGAATGCTCCTGCAACGCGTACGTACGAGCATTGCCAAGAGTGGATTGCCAGAGGAGTAGCGGTGACCGTCATCACTTGTGCCCCTAATTTCCCACAGGGGAAAGTTTATGCTGGTTACCGCAATCGCTTCTGGCAAGAAGAGTACATCGATGGCATCAAGGTCATTCGGGTATGGTCCTACGTTGCGGCCAATGCTGGCTTTTTGCGTCGAATCTTAGACTACGCCAGTTTTGGCATAATGGCGTTCTTAGCATCCCTTTTCGTAAAAACCGACCTAATTGTAGCGACCTCTCCCCAGTTTTTTACGGCGGTTGGTGGCTATTTAGCCGGCTTATTCAAGGGGAAGCCTTGGGTGATGGAAGTCCGGGACCTGTGGCCAGAAAGTATTCGAGCCGTCGGGGCAATACAAGGGAAGGAGAAATTGCTAAATCAGTTGGAAAAAGTAGAACTTTTCCTCTACCGGAAGGCCACCGCAATTGTAGTAGTTACTAATGCTTTTGAACGGAACCTTGTCCGTCGTGGTATTGACTCCGGAAAGATCAGCGTGATTACCAATGGTGTCTTGACGGAGAATTTTTCCGTACAGCCGAAGGATGATGCGTTGGTG
>JBCDGT010000788.1:0-2261 GCA_038750915.1 Bacteroidota bacterium | reverse complement strand
TCCGAGCTAATATTTTCTTAGCGTTTCATTCATCTTTTTCTTGGCAAAAAGATGCAAAAGCCAAGGCTGTGTCGCTGACTGATCGGCACTGGAAGGGCTAAGCACCTACAAAATAACAACTCGCGGCACGATTTACCGTCTAAGCAGCAATTTGTTGAAAGCAAACCTTAAGTTCCCTATGCTTTAGCCTCGGGGCGCTCAGGCAGTCACTTTGCTTAACGGCACTTAGCCCTTCCACCACCGGTCAGCGCCAAGGCCGAATTGACATTATAGAGCCACTACTTTTTATCATCAAATAGGACTGCCATTAGCGCTGGCCGGGAGTGGGAGCCAAAATGGCCGTTAAGCGGAAGGACTGTCTGAGCCCATTACTATCATTGTTCTGGCTTCGATTTTGGGTAATCAGAAGAATTTTACTTGAAATACAAAATGTGCGGCGAGTTGTCCTTTCGTAGGTCGTTTTGGTTGCCGCTCCCGATTAAGCCAGCGATACAGGCGAAGGCTTTTGCTTCTTTTCGCCTGAAAAGAAGGCCCTAGTAGGGGTGTTAGTGGGCAAAATCTAGGAACTCCTAATGGGTAGACATCGACTTGAGAAAGCAACTAGTATTGTTTGATTGGAAAATGGTAACAAAAGAAGAATATAACCCTATACAACTGCAATTGTCAATCCATCCATACCACTCTAACTCCCATCACTTGTAGCGAACCAACTACTTTGAATTTTTAACCGAAACCTCCTCTAACAAGTAATACAAATAATGCTTGAGTAGCTTCGGCGCCGTCCAAATTAGATCGTGCTGTTTTCCTGCGACCATATGGTGAACAACCTGCGGAGCGTTTTCGAGCTGGTCGCAGGCAAAGTAAGCGTTAGGTGGGTAGATGAGCCAGTCGTCGGTACCGTGGAGGATGACGGTGGCAGCATCAATATTTTGCCACTTCGGGACCATCTGCTCTAGTTGGTTCTGGTGGCTGAGTTTTTCCTGGTTCGCGGAATGAAGGGCAGAGGGCATCAGCCAACTTAAGGACCAGTGACTGGTTGGGTGGGTAATCCAGTAAGTGTATTCTTCCTGTGGCGCTAGGCTGGCGGATTGTAGGAGCAATCCGTCGATCAGTTCCGGAAAATCCATCGCGATTCGGGCACTGACCGTTCCACCGTAACTACTCCCGTGTAGGATAATCTTTTGGTTGGGAGCAGACCGCTGGGCGCGGATAATGGCCGCCACGTTGGCGGCTTGTTCCTTTACGGAAATCATCACTTTACCCAGTCCACTGCCACCGTAGCCGGGGCGGTCGATGGCCAGTAGGTTGGCCTTGGCGCGCAAGGTGCTGTCTCGCATCATGGAGATCCAAAAGGCACTACTGGCGGGAGAGCCATGCAGGAAAACCAATAGTGGTTTACTGGCCTCCTTGCCAATTTGTAGATATCGGAGTTTACGCGTAGTACCCTCCAAGTAGCCAAGCTGGGCTTTGCCGTATTTGCCGCTCGCAAAAGCGGCGGCTAACTCCTTATCGCTCATCTGTAAATCCAGCAGTGGCTTTACGCGATAAGTAACGTAGCCAGCGAGTAACACCAGTGCTAATAGGAGATAGAAGCGTTTTTTGCGGAGCATACCCCATTAGAACGGTAAGGTGTTCTTTTGGGTTTGTCGCAGTTTTGTTTTTACACTACAAGCCGGCTGGCCACAAGATATCCGAAAGGAATCTTGTGGCCACGACTGCTAGTTTATTTCCCCCCGATTGGTAGCATGTACCCTACCGAAAGGGTGCACCCCCGATTGGTGGTCTTTTCCCAGTCGTCTGGTGCTTCATCGTTGAATTTTGTGTTGTCCGATAAGCCAAAGCTGTACCGAACATCCATTACGATGGCGCCAGCGCCGGCCGGTAACGAAGCTCCTACACCACCGATCGCGCTAAAATCCCAACGACGGCTCTTGGCTGTTTCGGTCTCGATGAACTCAACTTCCTCTTTGACCCGGTCCGCATCACCAAGCTTTTCCGAAAGAAATCGGTTCGTAGCGTAGCCTATACTTGGAGCCACGAAGGCGTAGCCCTTTAGCCGTTGAGCGCCGAAATTCGCCTTGAGTAAGACGGGCAACTCCAAGTAGTTGGTTTTTACGGCGATGGTTTGTTCTTCCCCGTTTACCACGTCTTCAAACTGAACGCCTTTTTGGGTAAAGTGGAGCTCCGGTTGTACGGAGAAAACTGGGGAGAGCCGAAACTCGACGGGGATAGCAAGGTCTACTCCCAGAGTTGCCTTGGCC
>JBCDGT010000787.1:0-2277 GCA_038750915.1 Bacteroidota bacterium | reverse complement strand
CCTTCGTCTTCGGATACGTAGACTTCCGAAAGGTTGCGGCTATAGCCAAATATGCGGCCGGCAACGGAAAAATCGAGGAAAACGGGACGAATTCGGTCTATCCGGATCCAGGTAGTGCCGCCATCAGTAGAGCGGTATAGATCCCGAGATCCCGTTAGGTAAACAGTCTCGCAGTTGGTGCCGGGAGCACAATTAATGGCCTGTGGCCCAACAACGTTAATGATAGCAGGAGCGGCGTCGGTCCAGGTTTCCCCATCATCGGTAGTCTTCAAAAAGGAACCACAAGCGCCAAGGGCAAATCCTTGGCCGCCCGGTGCGACGTACAGGTCGTTGAAGTTATCGTAGGTGGGAAAATCCGGATAAACAAGCTTTACCTCCTGAGCGGAGAGCGTAGTGAGAAAAAGGATAAATAAGCAATTCAATAAGAGCGTGTAGTACCGAGAAAACATGAGCGAAGGTTTGATTACGCAGCAAAAGTAGCCGGGGGCTTTAGCGGTTTTCCCACCCAAATAGGTAGGGCGCGGCCGCAGGTGCCCACTGAGCTCGTCGAACGTGTGCAGTGAATGGTAAAGGCAGCTGCCAGCTGCGGTGAAACACCCTAAAATGGGAGGTGGTCCAAGCGTTTGCCAAACGCCTGTGCATTAACTCGAAATACCTGCACTCGGCGAGTGCAGGGACCGGGAAGGCCACAAGAGAAAGTTAAATGTGTGAGACTGGAGCCTAAAAAGAGGTTAAAGCTGAACCTTTGCCTAGCGATGGTTTATCCTCAAGCGTTTACCAGTTAGAATAAGTCAGGATACAACTAATTCACCATCCCTGGCCTCGTTCTATTGACTTCGCTTTACACCCCTGATGACCAAACGCCACCTCACACTCTTTACTTTCCTACTCCTGCTCTGCACCTGCGTGCGCGCCCAAACGATTCGTGGGCACGTTACGAATGAGTACCACGAGCCAGTGCCCTTCGCCAATATCTTAGTACAAGAGCTTGGCACCGGGACCACCGCCGACGACGCTGGCTACTACGAGTTGAACCTCGAAACGGAAGGCAACTACCGACTGGTATTCTCCAGCCTTGGCTACAAATCCAAGAAAATTAACGTCATTCTCGGCTCAGAAACTCAAACTATTGACCTAGAACTGACTACCTCTAGCACGGACCTCCAGGAGATTACCGTTAAGGCTGGCGGCAAAGACCCCGCCTACGGCATCATTCGTAAAGTAGTAGCCCACAAAGCCCAACACCTACGGGCCGCAGATGCTTACCGTACCAAAGTTTACGTCAAGGCCGTTGAAGAAATTGACCGAAAAAAGAAGAAAAAAGCACCGGTGTTGGAGGTTGGTTCCGAAGGGGGCGTCCCCAATCCTTTCGCCGCGGAGGAACGTAAGCGACAAGAATTACTCAGCCGGCTCAATCTCCTCGAAATGGAAGTGCTGCTGAATTTCCAGCGACCGCGGAACTATAAAGAGGAACGTACCGCCTACAAAGCTTACGGCAATACGCGTGGGCTCTTCGTGCCTCGCTTCGGTGAGACGGATTTCAACTTCTACCGCAATATGGTGTCCCTGACCGGCATCTCCGACGCACCGGTTATTTCACCCCTCAGTAATACGGGCGTACTCTCCTATAAATTCAAACTGGAAAGTACAGATCTGGAGGGCGATCAGATCGTATATAAAATCCGCGTGACCCCTCGCAAAAATGGCAACAGCACTTGCCGTGGTTTCTTGTGGATCAACGAGGGCAGCTGGACCATCAACCACCTCGACCTGAGTTTCAGTAAGTACGCCTTAAAATTGTTCGACGAGTTTCGTTTACAGCAGCATTATGAACGCTTGGGGGACAGCCTTTGGATTGTCAACCAGCAAACTTTCCTCTACGAAGCACGGGAAGGCAAAAAGGCCACTTTTAAAGGTAATACCACCCTGCGGTACTCCGACTACGAACACAATTACCCCTTCCCCCCCAAGTTTTTCGGTAACGAAGTAGCCGTCACTACTCGCGAAGCTTACCAACGAGACAGCACCTACTGGGAAAACAGTCGGACGGTCGAACTCACTGAGGACGAGGCAAAAGTGGTACGGATTCGGGACAGCCTGGAAGCCATCATCAATAGCAAGGCCTACCAAGACAGTATTCAGGAGCGTTACAATAAAGTCACCTTGCTTGAACTGGCCTGGGAGGGCGTCGGGCTAAGAAACAACGAGCACAAAAGCCATCTTTACCTCGGGTCTTTGGGGGATTTAATTGACTTTTCGGTAGTAGGTGGGTTCCGG
>JBCDGT010000786.1:0-2285 GCA_038750915.1 Bacteroidota bacterium | reverse complement strand
TGCGCGTTTTATCGTAGCCGGATACGGGGATGCCTTGGCCGTTGAAATAACGCGCCACGGCGCTCATTCCGATGCCACCAATACCGATGAAGTAGACCTGTTGTACATCCGTCAGTTGCATCAGGCGGTAGTTTTTTGGGGTGAAGGACCGCCGGAGGCAGCAGCGGAGCTAATCAGGTTGAGTACTTCCTCGGCAATGCGCGTGACCGCTCCGGTCTGGGCCATCGCACTAGCATTACGGCTCAAGCTTTGTAGTTGGTCCGCATCATCAAGCAGGCCATATACGGTATCCACCAGCTTGCCCTTAGTGTCTTTATCTGCCACCAGTACGGCCGCATTTTCTTCCGTAAGTGCCTTGGCGTTCATCGTTTGATGATCTTCGGCTACCCAGGGGCTGGGAACGAGGATAGTCGGTTTGCCAAGGAATTGAATTTCAGCAATGGTGGTCGATCCCGCCCGGCCAATTACGATGTCCGCCTTGGTGTAGGCTGTTTCCATATCATCGATGAAGGCAGAAACGCTGACGTTAGGCAACTGCGCCGCAGCACAGTCTTTGAAAGCCTCGTAATATAACTTGCCGCATTGCCACGTCCATTGCACCTGCGGACGCGCCCTAAGTTGCTCTGTACTATCACGCATGGCTTCGTTGAGAGATCTTGCTCCACCGGAGCCGCCCATCAGGAGGATGGTCTTTTGGTCTTTTGGTCTTTTGGTAGCTGCTACCACCCGCCTTAACATTTCCTCACGCACGGGATTTCCCGTGATAACGAGTTTCTCTTCAGGGAAAAACTTGCCCATACCCGTGAAGGCTACGCAAATCTTATCGACTTGATTACCAAGCCATTTATTGGCTAGCCCCGCAAAGGCATTTGGCTCTTGAATCAGGGTTGGGACGCCCATTTTGGCTGCCGCGTATAGGATCGGTCCTCCGGCATAGCCACCCGTTCCTACCACTACGTCAGGTCGGAAAGACTTCATCACCGACCAGCTTTTCCATAGGCTGGCAGCTACCCGGAAAGGGAAGGAAAGATTGGCCAAAGACAACTTACGCTCTAAGCCTCTGATGGGTAGGCCGACGATTTCGTACCCCGCCATTGGCACCTTTTCCATCTCCATTTTTCCTTCCGCTCCTACGAATAGAAACTTGGCCTCCGGGCGGAGTCGCTTCAGCTCGTCCGCAATGGCGATGGCCGGGTAGATGTGCCCGCCGGTACCGCCCCCACTTACGATGATGCGCAGGGGCCTGCTAACGGCTCCCCTCGCCTCTGGAGAGGAGCTGGGGGAGAGGTTATTAGGTTGCATCGGCAGTAACGGCTTCAATGTATTTCGAGACGGACAGAATAATGCCGAATGAAACACAGGTGAACAATACGGAGGTACCACCCATAGAGATCATGGGTAGGGTGATGCCGGTAACTGGAACAAGGTCCAGATTTACGGCAATGTTGAAAAAAGCTTGGAGTAGCAAAGCTAGCCCGATACCAAAGGCCACCATAGCCCCGAAGGCTTTGGAGCTTTTAGTCACTAAGCGAACTATGCGGAAGAAAAGCAATACGTAAAGCCCAATGACGAGGATACCCCCAATGGCGCCGTACTCTTCTACAATGATGGAATAGATGAAGTCGGCGTGTGCACTCGGTACATAGTTTCTTTGGGTAGAGTTACCCGGCCCTACCCCGATGATGCCACCGTTGGCGATGGCAATCTGCGCTTTGGTAATCTGCCAACGCTCGTCGGCGGTAGCCATGTCGGGGTTAAAAAAGGTCTCGATCCGGTTTTCCCAGGTAGTAGCCCGGGGAATTAGATTGGGATACCGGGCCCCGATCATCACCATCAGGCTGAAGACCATAATGCCCAGCAAAATCAACATCACGATATATTGCAAGGCTACTCGTCCAACGATCATCATCAAAATGCAGATTAGGAACAGCATCAAAGCCGAACTGAGATCATTGACGGCAATTAACATGCAAACCCCAATTACAGGTAGGATAATGGGCAGGAAGGCCTCCTTAAAATCTTTAATCACATCCTGTTTAGAACCAATGGAACGAGCGACAAAAATGATCAGGGCGAGTTTGGCGAATTCTGAGCCCTGAAAGGTGAGCCCAACGAAGGGGATTTTCAGCCAACGGCGGGCATTGTTGATATCGACCCCCAGCCACATGGTCAGCCCTAAAATAAAGAAGGCAACCACCAGTAAGCCAGGCGCCCAACGACTAAATTTAGTGTAGGCCAGTAGGTGACAAATATAGATGATCAGCATCCCGAAGCCTAGAAAAAGC
>JBCDGT010000785.1:0-2292 GCA_038750915.1 Bacteroidota bacterium | reverse complement strand
TGATGATTATTTCCACGGTCGTAGCATTGAAGAAATCACCACTTGGTTGGAAGAAAGCAATGGAGGGAGTTGCGCCAGCGTGATCAGCCAAAACATTAGCAACCCCATTATTAAGCCGTCCCCTAACTATTTAGTTCCCCTTGGCACTCCCCTCAAATTAAGCGGGTCAGCCAGCGGAAATGGTAACCTGGTATATAATTGGGAGCAGTACGATGCCGAGCAGGCCATCATGCCACCAAAAGGCGATAATAATTCTGGCCCCCTATTCAGAAGCTTTCCTGCTCAGGAAAGTGGAGATCGCTATTTGCCTAGGTTACAAAATGTAGTTGACGGCGTCGATCCCATGTGGGAAGAACTACCTATGGTTGGCCGAGAAATAAACTTCCGGCTAACCGTACATAACACCAATGCAACTTACGGTTGCGCTAGCGAAAAGGATGTAGAGCTTACGGTTAGCGGAGAAAATGGGCCTTTTAGGGTTACCGACCCTAACAACGAAAATCAGTGGAGTAGAGGGCAAATCGCTCAAGTACAGTGGGATGTGGCCGGTACGGATGAGCCAAGCTTTACTTCTCCTACGGTAGATATTTTATTGACTACTGACGGAGGGGCCTCTTTTGATACTCTGCTAAGGAATACGCCAAATAATGGCCTAGCCGAAGTAAGCGTTCCAGACCGGACCAGCGGTCAAGCCCGCATTCTCGTGAAAAGCGTAGGCAACATTTTCTATAACCTAAGCGAAAAAAACTTCACCATTGGGGATTCGACGGGGATTCCTAATGTTACGCTTAGTGCTCTTACCTCCACTGGAGTTGCGGACTGTTTCACTTCCTCAGACAGCGCCACTTTCGAGTTCCTTACTAACAGCATTAATGGTGCTTCAGCGGCCTTAGCATTACGAGTAGATGGCTTACCCGAAGGTACTCGAGCCACCTTTTCCCCGGATTCTGTTCGGCCCGGTGGAATTTTCAAAGTCATTATCAGGGGGCTATCCAGCCTTAACCAGGGCAATTACGAAGCAACACTGACCGGCCAGAGTAGCGAAGGAACGAGTATTAACCAAAACATTAGCCTAACCAAACTAGGTAATGGCAACGTCCCTGGGCCTCTTCCAATTTATCCTACTGACTTAGCTACCGACACTAGGCCCCAATTTGAAGCGGAAGATACTAATGCCGACTTTTTTGAAATCCAGTTATCTGATCAGGAAGATTTCAGCACCCTACTCTTCAGTACCACCCAACCAGTGCCACGGTTTACGCCAACTACTCCATTGGTGCCCAACACCCGATACTTCTGGAGAATTCGCGGGATGAGCGCAACGAGCGGTTGTAACGCAACCAATTGGGCCACGGAATCTTTCCTCTCAGGCTCTTGCTACACTTATCGATACGAAGGCCCAACTACTGTAATTGGGGATGGTCTGCCTCCTCAAGTGGCAGAACTGCCCATTGAAGTACCAATTTCGGGGGAAATAACGGATGTAGACTTACTGCAACTTGACGTAACCCATAGTTTCTTAGGCGACCTAGAGATCGAGCTTATCGGACCGGATGCGACTACCATCCCCTTATTTAGCCGTAATTGTTCCTCCAACGAAAATCTACTTTTCTCCTTCGACGACGAGGCCAATAGCAGTGCCTACTTCTGCCCACCCATAAACGCCGACTTATTCGTTAAACCTCCAAGTACCCCGCTAAGCAATTTAGATAACCGCGAAGGGCAAGGACTTTGGACGGTACGCGTTACGGATCGTGCCAATCAGGATGGTGGCACCCTGAACGGATTTGGGTTAAAGATTTGCCTAGAAAATGTCGTCCTCCCCGTTACCTTCTTAGAATTTACCGCCCGTGGACGCAAACAGGACATTGAACTAAGCTGGATAACCGAAGCGGAGATAAACAACCAAGGCTTTTACGTGGAACGCTCTACTGATGCTACCGGTGGCCAATGGGTCGACTTGGGCTTCGTTGCTGCCGGGTCAGCGTATCGCTTTCTGGATGCTACCGTTGCCCCAAATGTTGATTACTATTATCGTCTACGTCAAACTGATTTCGATGGCACCATCAGTTACAGTGAGATTAGAGTCGCTCGGTTAGGCAATGTCGACCCCAATATTGCTCTGCTTCTTTATCCAAATCCTGCAACGGATAACGTCAACTACCGCTGGACCGTAGCGACCACTGCGGATGACCAACAACGATACCGACTATCCGACATTCAAGGTAAACTTCTTGCGGAAGGTCCACTATTTCCATCCGGTGGCTCTCTCCAACTTTCTTCCTTCCCTCC
>JBCDGT010000784.1:0-2295 GCA_038750915.1 Bacteroidota bacterium | reverse complement strand
GGGGCGGTTGCAACCGTAGAAATCATAGGAGGCGGAACCCGTTCCACAGAAAACCATTCCTCGTTCGGGATCGAGACTAAAACCACTCCAGGCATTGGCACCACCAGTGTATTCCCAAGCGGATTTATTTTTCCAGGTATTAAAGCCTTCATCCATGGGGCCCGGAATGGTACGGAAAATCCAGCGTTGTTCACCGGTCCGAACGTCGTAGGCTCGTAGATGGCCTGGCGCTGCAGGTAAGGACTCATCTACCCGGGTACCCATAATCAGGAGATCTTTATAGACAACACCGGGGGAGGTAGAAACAACAAAATTATTGTCTACATTTCGCCCTAGGCCTTTGTGTAAGTCAACATGTCCGTCCGTGCCAAAATCTGAGATGGTCTCACCCGTAGCGGCATCAATAGCATAGGTGTAAGAGCCGGCGGTGAAGAAGAGTCGGGTTTGTCCGTCTCCACGCCAGTGGGTTAGCCCCCGGCTATTAATCATCACATGTTTGTAAACGGAACCCTTCTCATCTAGGGCTGCGTCATTAGGGTTGAAGACCCATTTTTCGGCCCCCGTTGCCGCGTCGACAGCAAAGAGGTTCATCTGAGGAGACGCGCCAATCAAAACCCCATCAATTACGATAGGATTGAACTGAATCTGACTGTGGTTAGCCGTGTCCGCATCTCCGGTGTGGTATTCCCATAGCACCGTCAGATCGCCAACATTGTTGGTGTCCAGCTGGGTGCCAGAGTGGTAGTGCTGGCGGCCAGGGTCACCGCCGTAGTGCGCCCAGGTGCGATGAATGTCTTTTTCTGCCGGTTCGTTGACGTCACTAGTACAGGCAACCAAAGCCAAAAGAGGTAGGAGAAATAATTTTTGCATGACGTTGGCTAAGGTAGGGAATTAGGAGCTAGGAGAACTAGGAGCTAGGAACTGGACGGCCTACGCCTGTTAGGAGCACGTAGTGCGTCTAGTTCCTAGTTCCTAGCTCCTTAACACTGCACCCGCGGCCGCGCCCTATATTGCGCCGAAAATTTACCATCATGCCTAAGATTTTTCCACCCAACTTTACCTGGGGCTCTGCTACTTCTGCCTACCAAATTGAAGGAGCTTGGCAAGAAGGGGGTAAGGGCCTGCACATCTGGGACGTCTTCAGTCATACCCCCGGAAAAACGGCTAGAGCTGAGAATGGCGATCGGGCCTGCGACCATTATCACCGCTTCCGCGAAGATGTTGCGCACATGGCAAAGATCGGACTGACGGCCTATCGGTTCAGTATTTCTTGGACCCGCATCCAGCCGGATGGCAAAGGAGCCCCTAACCCAGAAGGCATTGCTTATTATAATGGCTTGATTGATGAGCTGCTAAAGCACGGCATTACCCCCTGGATTACCCTCCACCACTGGGATTTGCCAACAACGATTCAGTTGGAAGACGACGGTTGGCTTAATAAGGTCACCTCCGACTACTTTGCCATTTTTGCCAGCATTTGCTTCGAGCACTTTGGCGATCGGGTCAAGCACTGGATTACCCTAAACGAAAGCTGGGTGATCGCTATGCTGGGATTTCATGATGGCGTTTTTGCCCCGGGGCGTACCTCGATTTCGGAACCTTACTTGGTGGCCCACCATCTCATCCTAGCTCACGCAAAGGCAGTGGCTGCTTATCGCGAAAGATTTCAGGCAACACAGGGGGGGATCATCGGAATGACGAACAATTGCGACTGGCGTCAACCACTCACGGATAGCCCCGAAGACCAGGCGGCGGCTCAACGCTCCCTCGAATTTTTTCTCGGATGGTTTGCCGACCCAATCTACTTTGGCGATTACCCCGACGTCATGCGGGAAAGGGTAGGGGATCGGCTGCCAACCTTCACTGCCGAAGAGAAGGTACTCATCACCGGCAGCTCGGATTACTTTGGCCTGAACCACTACAACACCATGTACGCCAGCCACGTGGAACCAGGGCGAAAGGTAGAAAACTACGTGTATTCGAACGCTGGTATTTTCGAAGACCAGTACGTTGAACTTACTGCGGACCCGGACTGGGAACTGACCGATATGCAGTGGCCAGTAGTACCCTGGGGACTAAGGGAGATGTTGCTGTGGATCAAAAACCGTTACGGTAATCCGCCTATCTACATCACCGAAAATGGCTGCGCCACCCCCGACGTTGTCGTTGATGGAAAGTGTGATGATCCGCGGAGGATCGATTTTCTTGAAGGTTACCTCGGCGGTGTATACGAAGCAATGGAGCAAGGAGCGGACGTGCGTGGGTATTTCGTTTGGTCTCTACTCGATAACTTTG
>JBCDGT010000783.1:0-2296 GCA_038750915.1 Bacteroidota bacterium | reverse complement strand
CCGCGCCCAATTGCACGCACAGGAAGTTTATCAATTGCCGATGATTGCTCGTTCGACGGTCGATAGTATTCAGCTGCGCTGGGCACCAAACAGTCCGGAGCTTTGGCGGCAACTACGCCGTACAGGCCTGCGCCTCACCCGGCAAACCGTGATGCGGGACGGTAAGTTATTGCCCGATGCGGTGCGTCAACAAAAGACCGTTTTAGCCACCATTTCGCCCGCCCCGGTTGCCGCCTTCGAAGCCCGAGGAGCAGCGGATAAATACGTCGCCATCGGCGGGCAGGCCCTCTACGGGGAAAGCTTTCTCCCACAAGGCGAAGGCGATGATGCGGCAAGTCTTACGGGACTGTTGAACGTCTCGCGCGAGCAGCAAAATCGCTACAGTTTCGGCCTCTTCGCAGCCGACCATTCCTGGGCCGCCGCCACCCTGATGGGCCTAGGGTACACCGATAAACAGGTGGCAGAAAACGAGACCTACCTCTACCGCTTGAGCCCCGCAGAAGGGTCGCTGCCACTGGATAGTCTCAACACTGCTTTCGTAGCCGTGGAGACCGCCAACAACGCCCCGCCGCCGCCAATTCCGACCCCAACGGCCAAATTTATAGATAAAGCCGTTTCCCTCGATTGGGACATCGAATTGGTCAGTAATTACTACTCGAGCTACGACATCGAACGCTCCGTTGACGGTGTTATTTGGGAGCGAGTAAACGAGGACCCTTTTACTCCGGTGGTTAAAGAAAATACCTCCCCGATCGCGACCTACCAGACGGACTTGCCCGAGAACAATCGGCCTTATTTTTTCCGAGTAAATGGTCGTACCCCTTTTTCTAGCAAAGGGCCCAGCAGTAGCCCAGTACAAGGGATGGGCAAAGACCCCAAGCCCAGTTTCTCACCAACCCTAACCGGCGCTTTCCCGAATAAGGAAGGTGGTTTCGACATTGGCTGGAACTTCCCGAACGAGGAAAAGATCAACGCCTTTGTAGTACTTCGTTCCCCTACTGCAGAAGGGGTTTTTGAGGACATCAGTGGTCGACTACCTGTTGACGCGCGCAGCTTTCGCGACGAGGCTCCATTACGGGTAAACTACTACCGCGTACGCGTCTATGATCAGTACGAAAGGGAGATGACTTCCTTTTCCGTCATGGTACAACCCAATGATACTACACCCCCGGCAACGCCCGTCAATATGCGCGGCGTTATCACCGAAGAAGGGGAGGTCATCATCAACTGGGACGCCAATACGGAGGAAGATTTGCTCGGTTACCGTATTTGGCTGGCCAACGACCCGGATGATGAGTTCAAACTGGCAACCGGAGCACCGCTAGTCAATAATTTCTACATTGGCGAAACGACGCTGAATACCCTGTCTTCCACGCTCTACGCCAAAATAACGGCTCTCGACGTACGCCATAACCCTTCCCCTTTTTCGGATTACATCAAGATTCTCCGCCCGGACACGATTGCTCCGGCCGCTCCCCTACTCTTTAATGTGGAGGCTACGGAGGAGCGCTTGGAAATCCACTTTGCCACCAGCCGCACGCCCGACATCAAGCAACACGAATTGTACCGCCGAGCTGCGGGTGAAGAAGAATGGGAAATGATCAAAACCTATCCCTTCCCGCAAGAAAAAGAGGTGAGCCTTCATACGGAGACGACCCTGCTGCCGGGTAAACTTTATGAATACCGGCTCGATGCCATAGACCACACTGGTCTGAGAAGTTCTTCGGAAGTTTTAAACGGTCAAATTCTAGACGACTTCATTCGTGATGCCGTAAAAAAAGTCAAAGCGGAGCCCGACCGCCGGGGGCAAACCATCAGTCTTGAATGGCAATACAAGCCCGAACGTGAAGACCTGGCCTACTTCGAAATTTACCGCAGTAAGACTGGTGGCACTCCCAGAATAATCGATCAACTTCCTTACAAAGCCAAGGGCGAGAAGAAACCCCGCTTCCGCTTTGTTGATGAGGGTCCCTTACGGATGAATACCGACTACGTCTACCACGTGCGGGCAGTCTACCACGATGGGGCGCTTTCAGCGCTAAGCCCGGGTGTAACCGTCGATTTCTGATTAGGATATTAGGATGCTATTGAAGGTTTAGGATGCAAACGAAGCAATCTGAACACCCCTATCATCCTAAACATCCTCTCCTCATTCTACTCATCCTAATCCTCCCATTATGCGCTTTTCAATTATGGTACTGGTGTTATTTCTTTTTGGCTGTAGCACTGGTTTGCGCGCTCAGCAGAGCCTTTTTTACGAGATGAAACTCACTCGAGTATATTCCGCTTATCCACT
>JBCDGT010000782.1:0-2308 GCA_038750915.1 Bacteroidota bacterium | reverse complement strand
CCTTCGTAGAGAACGCCATTTGGCACGGTATTGCTCCCCGTAACGCTCCAGGAAAAATTGACATTTTCATTCGTTACGAAGAAGAACAACACTACCTGCACGGTCGCATTGAAGATGATGGCATCGGACTACAAGCCCCACTAAAGATCGAATCTCATCGCTCCCAGGGCGTCCGGATCACCAGGGAGCGCTTAGGCCCAGGGGGGAATGTCAACATAAGCAATCGCTTTGGCCCCGATCGGCAGGTCGAGGGGGTCCGCACCGAACTCATCATCCCCCTACACAACTACGGAGCTATGGCCAAGCAGGAAACCATTACAGCCCTAATCATCGACGACGAGCCCGAAGCTCGAGGTTTATTACGCAGGATGCTTGCGGCCCTTCCTGGCGCTCCTAAGCTTGTGGGGGAGGCGGACGACATTTCGTCCGGCCAGGCAGCCATTCTCCAGCACCAACCCCAACTTATCTTTCTCGACGTTCAACTGAAATCAGGTACTGGTTTTGATCTATTGAACCTACTCCCAAGCCTGGAAGCGGAAGTAATTTTCGTCACAGCTTACGATCAGTACGCGCTGCGAGCCTTCGATTTTGCCGCCATCGGCTACTTGCTTAAACCCCTCAATATTCGTGAGCTCCGGGAAGCCTACCAACGCTTCCGGGATCGCCAGACGCCTCAAGGGCACCAACGGCTGGAAACCCTCTTGCGTGATAACCAATCCCAGAGATTAGAACATATCGTAGTCCCAAATCAAAGCGGGTTTCGGGTTATCAAACTACCGGAGATTCTGTACTTACAAGGTGAGGTTAATTACACCCGCTTCTTCCTTAGCGATGGTACGAAGTTACTCGCTAGTAAAACGCTAAAAGAGTACGACCGCCTGTTATCCGATAACGGTTTTTGCCGTATTCATCAGCGCTACCTTATCAACGTAAAGCACGTCATTTCTTACCAGCGTGGTGAAGGTGGTACCGTAAAATTGAATAACGGTACAAGCTTGGATGTAAGCCGACGACGTAAAGCCGCCTTTCTCCATTATTTCTCCGCTTAAAGTGGGCGCGGCCGCAGGTGCAGGAGAATTTAGAATTTTTGATTGAACAAGTAGAGTTTAACATTTACCATAATGGAATTATGCTCTTAGGAAAATGTTGAATGCCAAATGTTGAATTTTAATAGGACGCGGCCGCAAGTGCAATGAGTAATGGATAGAGACAAAGCATGCCTTGTCCGCACAAATTTGAAGTGGGGAGACCCGTTTTTCAGGGTTCCTCGTCGACCACTTAAAAGCCGCCCTTATCTTAAAAATGAAGTTTACCTATTGGAGATAAAGAAAACATAATGCCAACCATAAAAGCCCTTGCCCCGCAGTTGTTTATCTTTGCGGAAATCTGATAATCCCGCTAGAGCACATGAGCGACCAACGCGCTATCCTCCTTCTCGCTGACGGCACCCACTACGAGGGCAAAGCCGCCGGCAAAATCGGTACTACGACCGGAGAAATATGCTTCAATACCGGCATGACCGGCTACCAAGAAGTCTTCACGGACCCCAGTTATTACGGCCAATTGCTGGTAGCTACCAATGCTCACATTGGCAACTACGGTACGGCTGAGGCTGATACGGAATCCGACAGCATCAAAATTGCTGGCCTGATCTGTAAGAACTTTACCGTTCCTTACAGCCGGATTATGGCCAATGGCTCCATCCAAGATTACTTCGAGCAGGAAGGCTTGGTGGGCATCAGTGATGTCGACACTCGCGCCATTGTTCGCCACATTCGGACTAAAGGCGCCATGAACGGCATCATTTCCAGTGAGATTTTCGACCTAAAAGAGTTAAAAAAACTGCTGGACAAGGCCCCCGACATGGACGGCCTGGAGCTCTCCAGTAAAGTCACCACCCAGGAGCCCTATACCTTGGGTGAGGAATCCGCGAAATATCGAGTGGCCGTACTGGACCTAGGTACCAAAAAGAATATCCTCCGGAATTTCCTGAAGCGGGATTGCTACGTTAAAGTTTTCCCGGCGAAAGCAAAAATGGAAGACATCATGGCCTTTGAGCCGGATGGCCTTTTTATTTCCAATGGTCCCGGAGACCCTGGCGCCATGGATTATGCGGTGAAAACCGCCCAGAGTATGCTAGAGGCCGATAAGCCAATGTTCGGTATTTGTCTTGGTCACCAGATCCTGGCCCGCGCCGTTGGTATACCTACTTATAAGATGCACCACGGCCACCGGGGCATCAACCACCCGGTCAAGAACTTGATTACCGGCAAGAGTGAAATCACCAGCCAGAATCACGGCTTCGGGG